>DYPF01000528.1 GCA_020720105.1 Chloroherpeton thalassium | reverse complement strand
TTTGTTCAATTCCATAACTGCCTGCGCAGTAGTGCCGGAGCCTGCGAAAAAATCGAGTATAATTGAATTTTTCCCATTCGCAATTTGAATTAAATATTTGACCAAATTAGATGGCTTTGGGAATGAAAATGGCTTAAATGAAAACAATTCAAATATTTCTTTGTTTCCATCTTCATTCATTCCAACTTCTTTTGGCAATTGTGTTGACGCTGCTTTTATTGAATCCTCAGCCCCATATTTTTCCAAAGCTTTTAATTTATCTTCACTTTCAAAAACACGATATGCAGGAATTGAAATATTTAAAAAATCATAATCATCTGGAAATACAATCTTTCCTTTTTTATAATATTCTTGAAATGTGTCTTTAGTAATACCCCACAATCTTCTCGGGTTATATTTGTATTCTTTACCTGTTTTTGGGTCAATTAAATTGAATGCTGAATTTGGTCTATCTGACTCAATTTTCTGGGTTGTAATATCTGAAAGTCTCCAACGGTCTCCCGGATAATCATCAGTTTTATAGTATTTTCTTTCATATAATAATCCCGCATAAAAAGAAGATTTTGTATAACACACAATCCATTCATAATCTTGAGAAACGCCAAATGGAACATCGCTTTTTGCTGTTCTCTTTTTCCAAGGAAAATGAGCAATAAAATTTTCTTCACCAAACACCTCATCACATAGTTTTCGAAGATTCTGTAATTCTTTATCATCAATTGAGATAAAAATAACTCCTGCTTCTTCTAATAACAGGCGTGAAATTAGAAGTCTTGGAAACAACATATTTAACCAATTAGAGTGAAATCTGCCAGAAGACTCTGAGTTTGTGTCTAATAGTATTCCATTTTCTAATATACCAATATGTTCCCAATACGATTCCTTTGATTCATCCCATTTGTCATTGTAAACAAAATCACCATCAACATTATAGGGAGGATCGATATAGATACATTTCACGCGCTTACGGTACCCCGATAGCAAACATTTCAAGCTTTCAAGATTTTCCCCCTCAATAATCATATTTCCATCAGCATTTTCAGGATTTACGCTTCTTGTTTCA
>DYPF01000527.1 GCA_020720105.1 Chloroherpeton thalassium | reverse complement strand
TCAAGCCCGATCTCTCACACGAGAGCGAAGTGGATACCCCATTTCCAAAATTACATTTTAAGGGATGCTACTCACAGCAATATACATTTTTAAAGAATTTGAATATTTTTCTAGATTCAAGTCAGGCTTCAAAACAGTTAGCTTTACGCTTATATCATTTTTGTATTTACCCAACAGTGGTATTTCAAAATTGAGTAATGATACATTTTTATAATGTGTCATATCGTCAGCGACATAATCACATGCTATTTGAGAACTTATCTCTTTTTCAAATAACAATTTGTCTTCAGAGAAAAATTGGACTTTAATTATTCCTTGAAATTTGTAGATAGCGGGAAGATGATTTGTTGGACTGTGCAAACCTATCTCATAAATATCCAAATATTTTGGCTTCAACAAATATCTTTTTGAAAATCCTTCCTCCCAAAATAAATATTCGTCATTTACGATAGGCTCATATAAGTCTACCGGGGGAAATATTAGGTGTGTAAAATGCCTTATGCCAACTGGAATCAATAAATTCCCCCTGCTACTTCCTGCTGTTAGCATTGAAACAAATAAAATACCAGCAACAATTATTACTGTTTTTATTTTCATTGCATTATTGCCAAGTTAAATTTACTCGACTCTACTTACTAGACGATTGAGAATTCTTTATTTTATTATACTCCCCTCTCAAACGTTCTGCCCAATCTTGGCAATTATTCTTTTTCCAGGGAAGGTTAGAATAAGCACCATCATTCATATTCTTTAAAGCTTCACGCATAATTGCATCATCATAGTGTTCACTGCCAGACCTATAACCTTTATTGGATGGATCTTCTGAAAATCGTCCATTAGGACCAAATCCAATATTATCATTAGAGCCATCTTCAAAAAAACCGTGTTCATGACTTATTTCAGTATTGAAAGCATCATCAATAGGATTACTTGAAGCTCCAGGAATCCAAGGTAGTCCGCTTAATGGACGTTTTTCAAAACGAAATAATCCCCACGGATCAACCCCCATCACGGGATTATTCCCCACATACACATACAAATTCACATCCCCGCCGTCAAATCCAATGG
>DYPF01000011.1:14296-30009 GCA_020720105.1 Chloroherpeton thalassium | reverse complement strand
TGAGGATATTTCTGTGTTAGATGGATAATATTCTATTTAATTATTAACATAAACAAAAATGGCTACCTTTTGAGTAGCCATATTTATTGTCTAATTATTTTATAATCTTATTGGATAATTAAAGTTTTGATGTAGCATTCGTTATTTGAATTAACTTTTACGATATACATTCCAGTTGGAATATTTGTTAAATCCATATTAAATGCAAATGCAGCATTTTCAAAATTAATTTGGTCAAAAGTTCTGATTTCATTTCCTAACATATCGAAAATTTGAATATTCACTGGTGTATTTGTATTTAATTTCATCGAAATTTCGGCATTATTTATTGCTGGATTAGGATAAATTGCTATCGAATTAGCTTCAATGGAATTTGATTTAACATTAACAGAATTGTCCATATTGATATTATCAACATACCAACCTAAATCTGTCAAAGCAGAACCAGAGTATAATGAAAATTTAATTACAACAGTATCACCAATGAATGAACGCAGATCTGCCGCAGTAGATAACCATTTGCTATTCTCTAAATCATTTCTGATAAAGTTAGAAGAAGTGGCAATATTATACCAACTTATACCTTTGAATGTATTGCCCCAATCATTAGAAACTGAAACTTCGGCAACATCAGTATTATGAACAAGACAGATTTGATCGAACAATAAAGATTGATTTTCGGCAGTGATAATAACTGGTGGGAGAATCATCGTATAATTTGCATTTGTTAAGTACTTACTATCAGAATTGGAAACTAAAGCATTTTGAGGAGATTGAGCCTTGGCATTTGTAATTATCCAACTATTTTCAGCAAAGAAAGGCATTGAAATTTCGCCATCAAAGTTTTCGGAATATTTAGTATAAACTGGTCCAGCAAAAACTACGATTGGCTCGGTTAAATTACTTTCTTCTGACTTACCACCGCGAGTAGCAACAGCGGAAAGAGTGAGCTTACCGTATCTATCTGCTAAATCAATAGAAGCAGAAACGAAAGCACCTGTTTGATTAGCTTGCATATCAAAAGTTTTATTAAGCGAACCATCAATATAAATATTTATTTTTGATAAATCTCTAATATCGGTTCCATCAATTGCCTTCTCGGGATTAGTCCAGAATAAATTAATTTTAGAGCCTTCAGGATTCCAAGAAATTGCAGTAGGAGGAAGTGGTTTTAAAGCACCACCAGCAAGAATTGATGTGCTAACTGGAGTACTTTCTCTACCTTCAGGAGTTTTCACTTTTAAAGTATAAGTATAAGTTTTTCCATCAACAACATCGCTATCAAAATATTCAGGATTATTAGATTTGTTAATGGTTGCAATTGGAGTTGTTCCATTATCTTTGTAAATCAAAACATCAAAATTTGTTAAAACATTATTCAATAAATCAAAAGTAGGATTAGTCCAAGATAATTTTATTTTCACATTTTCAGCTACAACATTATCAGCCAATAAATCTTTTACTGGTTTAGGATTATTTGAAATAGGAGCAGTGAATAAATCGAGTGACCAGTAATTTCCAGTAGTAGCAGTAGGCATCCAGAAAAGTGGATAAATAACTCCATTATAAGAAGTGATTGAGGTATAATCACCCCAATAAATATTACCATCTTCGCCTTGTGGCATAACATCACTTTGTTCATTTAAAAACCAAGATGTTGGAGTTAGTCTAATTTGGCTCCAAGTATCTCCTCCATCATTTGAGATTGATAAATAAGCATCAATACCTTGATTTTTTTCAGAATCGTTTTGAGAAGAATAATATAAAACAGCTATTGTTCCAGTAATTGGATCAACGGTAATAGAAGGGAAGAACATATCATTTCTTTCTTCGTTATTGTCAATTCTGACTTTTTTCCAAATTTGTCCGCCATTGGTTGAACGAGAAATCCAAACACCATATTTACCTTGAGCAGTTTCGCGTCCAGCTTGAACTACATAAACATAACCACGAGATGGTTTGGAAGAAGCATCAACAGCAATTTGGGGTGGGGAAGATACTCTCATACCTTGCTTATTTGTAAAGGTAAATCTACCAGAAGTAGCATTTCTTGTTCCAATACTATAAACTTTTTGTGCAGTAATTGAATTGCCCCAGTTTTTACCACCATTTGTTGATTTGATTACAACAGCAGAAGCTTCTTCAGTCTGATAATTACTGCTAATCCATGCAACATATACTTCGCCATCAGGACCTACTGCAGGCATAGGAGCTTGTGTACTTGGAGCATTTGATAATAACATAGGAGACGACCAAGACTCACCTTTATCTTCTGAATAAGAGAAAGAAACACCAGCTTTTGAAACAAATCTTTGCCAAGTGCAATAAAAATTGTTGCGATATTCTGTATTTGAAACGTTGTCGCATGCTGTAGTGTATCTATCGTGGAATGGGGAGGAAGTTTCATTTGAAGAAAGTGCTATTGGGCTAATTGGTAAATCTTCGCCCCAACCATCCCAACTTGTACCACCATTAGTGGACATCACAGCAAAAACACCATTTTCACCTTCCAATTGATTGCTGGTAACTTGAGTAAAACCATAAGTATAAACTGCATTGCCATCAGTATCGAAAGCTACTCCAGGATCAAAAATAGTCATACTACCACTTTGTGGATAATCTATGTAAATACCAATATTCGCGGGAGTTGTGGAATGCTTCCAAGTTTGACCACCATCAAATGAAATCCAAGAACTCATTCTCCAATTTTGATAGCCACCTAAATACTTGTTATCATTAGCTGTAGCAATTAAATTGTTTGGGTTTTTGGGGTTAATGGCAATCCAAGTTTCTGATTGAGCATCATTTCCGTTAGTTATATTTATCAACTCAAATCCATCTCCATTCATAATTCTTGTAGTTGATGGTTTGTATTTTGCCCATTCAGCAGGCGCAGGTTTATGCATTACTCTTTTAATAAGTGGGTTAGGAATATAATCATTATCTAAATAATGTTTTTCATATTCCTGATAAAGATAATGAGGGATTTTGCTTTTTGCATATTGAGCATTAGATTCTAATGCTGTCAATGTGAAAATTAAAATTAGTATAACAATTAAATTTTTCATATTAATAATTCCTTAAATAAACTATAACAAAAAATAAATAAAATAAGTTACAAAATTACAAAATAATCATTAGTAAAAACTTACGAATATTTTTTTAAAATCTGAACAAGAGCAGAAAAATCACGAGGATATTCAGCAGTAAAGCTCATTATATCTTTTTTAATTGGGTGTGTAAATTCAATATGATGACTATGCATAGATAATCGCTCAATTACAGGTTTTTCGTCTGTTCCTTTTTTCAAATTTACTCTTTTCTTGATAGAGGAGAGTAAAAATTCATTACGTGTTCCATATAAATCATCAACAAGTAAAGGAAAACCAATTGTTTGTAAGTGAACTCTAATTTGATGATGTCTTCCAGTTTTTAACTCACATTCCAATAAAGTTTGGTTTCTGTATCTGTCCAAAACTTTGACAAGTGTTAATGATTCTTTTCCTTTAGCTGATGGAACCGTCATTCCTAATCGTTTATTGCTTGCTTTTAGTGGTATATCAATCTCAAGATTCTCTTGATTGATTATACCATCTACAACTACATGATATTTTCGAATTATCTCGCTATTTTCAAATCCAATGCTTAGTTCTCTGTGGGTTTCGGCATCTTTGGCGAATAACATCACGCCACTTGTATCTCTATCTAACCTATGAACAATAAATACTTGCTCGTATATTTTCTTTAACTTCGAATATAAACTTGGCAAATTACGGTTATATCTATCTGGAATAGTCAAAATGCCATAATTCTTATTGATTACAATTAGATTTTCATCTTCGTAAAGTGTTTGATAATATATTTCTTTCATTGATGTATTAATAAATATCTCCGTTTGCAGAAAGATAAGTATTTGACATTAACATCGCAATAGTTAAAGGACCAACGCCGCCTGGGACTGGAGTTATTGCAGAGCATTTTTGGAAAACACCTTGATAATCAACATCTCCAACCAGACGATAACCTGATTTTTTGGTGCTATCTTCAATTCGATTAATTCCAACGTCAATCACAATTGCTCCTTCTTTTAAATGTTCAGCTTTCAAGAACTGAGGAAAGCCCATTGCAGCAATAACGATGTCAGCATTTTGAGTGTAATAGTGTAAATTCTTAGTTCCAGTATGGCAAATTGTAACTGTTGCGTTTGAAAATTCACGTTTTTGATAAAGCAAATTTAACATTGGCTTGCCAACAATATTGCTTCTTCCAATTACAACTACATTCTTGCCACTTGGGTTAATATCGTAGTGTTTCATTATTTCGATAATCCCAGCGGGTGTGCAAGAAACAAATCCGGGTAAACCAGCGACAAGACGACCAACATTTTCAGGGTGAAAACCATCTACATCTTTGGAAGGTTTGATTGATAAAAGTACTTTGTTTTCCGAAATATGTTTTGGCAATGGCAATTGAACTAAAATTCCATTGATTGAATCATCATTATTCCATTTTTCGATAATATCCAACACTTCTTGCTCAGTTACAGATTCCGGCATTTCCTTCATTATAGAATTGAATCCAATTTCTTCACAAGCTTTGGCTTTGCCATTCACATAAACCATCGAGGCTGGATTATTACCAACTAATAATAGAGCTAATCCTGGAATAATTCCTTTGGCTTCTTTTAATTGATGAGTTTTTACTTTTAATTCATCTTTGATTTTTTGGGCAACTATTTTGCCATCAAGTATTTTTGTTTCCATAATTTATTCTATTTAAAACCTATAACCAATTGAAGCACCTAAAATAGTAACTTGTGAAATATTTAAATTTAGGGCGCCGATAAAATTGTAATATTCTTTAGAAATTCCAAAGGAAAATTTATATTGCGAATCATCAATATTAACCAATGCTATTTGTGGATTAACATCGCCTGGGTAGCCGTGAGTTGGATTGTAATTTGGGTGCTCGAGTAATTTTAATTGCCATTGAATTTCTACGGGTAAATAATATTTGTAAGTTGATTTGATATTGATTTTTTCGTAGGAAAATCCTGCATAAACATCAAACCAGCTTTTAATGTTTTTAGATAAATGTAAATTTACATTTAACATATTTGCTTTGGCATTGAGTTCGGCATTAGTTACACCAACTTTATTGCTTAAATTAGTGGATTGATAAACTGATTGTATAACAGCCTCGAATGGTGGTTCGGAGAAATATTGTGATAAGCTATGCGATAAGCCAACTCCCCAAAATGTAAAATCACCAATATTCTCGCCCAAATTTATTTTTGGAATATAGCGTAATAATAATTCAGTCCCAAACAAAGAGCCAATAACTAATTGAGGCACTCCTGCTTGAATTGAATTAATGTTGCCACCTGGAGGAAGATTAAAAATTTGCGGAAAACTACTTATTGAATTTAAAACCGTATCAGCCAAACCTAATTGTTTCATCAAAGAATATGCTGGATGGGAGCGTATCAAGGAATCTAATGCAGTTGCTCTTAATTCAAATGCTGTTGCATTATTTCCCATTGCAGTAGGAGCTTTCTTGGGAACAACTATACTACCGGGTGTTCCAGGAGTTCGATTTATTCCATCATACATTAAGTTTAGGAAGAAATAGTGAATCAAACCAACCGTGTCAATTTTGATGCCATCAAATCCGACTTGAATTAACTTGAGATTCTGCAAATCATCTGAATTGTATGGAGTATTTGGCATTTTGGGTGAATAAGATTTTTCGGATTCGGGAGTAAGACCAAACATCATTTCAACCGAAAATTTGAAATAAGGTTTATCTACTTTATGTGGAATATAAGCATTATGATAAAATCCAACATTAGAAGTTGAATTAACTACACGAACTACTGGCTGCAGGAAATTTACTCCATTCAATTCAAATATATCCTTACTAAAATATCTTGCCAATTCTACTGAAAAATTATTAGCTGTTTGCGAAAAAACTTGTGTACTACTTACTATTAAGATAATAAAAATTAAAATATTCTTGATTTTTTTCATTTCTTTAACTTATTAAAAATTATACTTTGTGATTTGATATTAAAAAATATTTGATTTTTTCTTCTATTTTTTGGTTAATTATTTCATTTCTATCTTTTAAAATCATATTAATTTCAAAATTACCTTCACCGCCATCAACTCGTCCTTGTGGAGAAATTGTTAAAGTATAGTGTCCTTTACCAACAGCTTTCTGAACATCAACAAGAATATCAAAACCCATAATCCTGACTTTTTTATTATGACTTGTTAAATTATCAATTTTTCCTTCCATAATATATGCATTGTCATAAGATTGTTTCAATTGCACATCTGCGGAATCATTAAAAATTTTATTATCAATTTCAATTGAAAATGCAATTCTTCTAACTTGACTTGTATCCAAAGGCATCATTGGAATGTAATTCTTTAGTATATCCACAAAATTAGCTAAGTATGTATCGGATAATTTTTGGTTCCACATAAACAATCTCATTGTGTCTTGTATGCCATCGAGAGGATCGTTGATATAATTTCGAGTTTCAGTTAATCTATCTCCTTCAATTTTCCCAAAGTCCCAATAAGGTGAATAATAAAAGAAAAACTCTTTTCCAAGAGTAATGCTTGAATATTCAAAATCACTTAGTTGATATGGAGGAATACCATCATCATCTTGAGAATTATATTTAGTTGTGTCTTTACCACGAATGTAAGTATAATCTAACGAATCGATTGATACCTTTAATTTAGTAAGTCCATCAATTGGATTTGATGGAGAATAGATAGAAAAATAAGTATCCAAAATGCGTTCATATTTAACAATGGTTGAATCACTTAAGGTCTGCGTTACAAAAGTATGAGAGCTTCTTTTATAAACAAATGAAACATTCGGTGGGTATTTTGGCTTAATATAAAACTTAGTCAAAGGAATTGTATTTGAAACCGCTTCTCCTTTGTCGGTGCTATTATTTTGTGCTATCAAACAAGTTAAATTTGCAAATATGGTTATTGCTATAATTATAATTAATTGAGAATATTTCATATACTTTTTATTTAGTTAGTTGATAAAGATGCCAAGATGTTATAGACATTCCATCCCAAATTTTATTGGATTTAATTAGATTTATTATCTCAACTTCATTAAGGCTTAATAGTGAAATTTGTTCAGTCTTTTCTGGTTTTGCTGATACTTTTGATAGATTAGAAGCTAAAAAAACATAACAGATTTCATTAGTAACACCTTTGTATGGATTGAACTTACCAATATATTTAAGTGAACTGGATGTATAACCAGTCTCCTCTTCCAATTCTTTAATTGCATTTTCTTCTGGTGTAAGTCCAACTTCAATACCACCACCAGGGAATTCAATGCTATCAAGTTGATTTAAATATCTAAATTGATTTACTAATAAAAATGTGGAACTATCAAATACTGGAATTACCATTGTTGAACCACGTGAATTAACATAATAATAATTACCTATTGAATTATCAGATAATCTATACTCGTCAAAAAACAAATCCCAGTAAGGATTTGTATGTAACTCCTTACTGGAAATTTGTGAAAATGGTTTGTTTGTCATTCTAACAGGATAATTCCAAGTGGCTGAACATAAAGTTAATTTCGATTAAAGCATTTTCGTCAGAGTCAGAACCATGAATAGCATTTACTGCTTTTGATTCACCAAAATTCTTACGAATTGTACCTTCGGCGGCTTCATTTGGATCAGTTGCACCTAATAATGTTCTTAAATCTAATACTGCGTTGTCTTTTTTTAGGGCTAATGCAACAACTGGACCGCTTGTAATATATTCTACTAATTCCAGATAGAAAGGTCTTTCTTTATGAACTTCATAAAATTTCTTTGCTTGTTCAGTTGTTAATTGAATTTGTTTCATTCCGATGATTTTAAAGCCAGCTGCTAAAATCATATCAAGTATCTTTCCAGAATAATTTTTTTGAACTGCATCTGGTTTAATCATACTGTATGTTAAATTACTCATTTCTTTGTTCCTTTTGGTTTAATTGATTTGTTGGTAGTTGATGTAAGGGTACGAGCTTTAACTTTGCCCATTATTCCTTTTTGGAATGTTTCTTTTAAATTTTTATCTTTCAAAGCTTTAAGGACTGTTATACCTATTTCAGCAGGAGTTTCAACTACATAAATGCCAGCAGCTTCTAAAGCAGCCATTTTATCTTTAGCAGTTCCTTTACCACCAGAAATTATTGCTCCAGCGTGACCCATTCTTCTGCCGGGAGGTGCTGTTTTGCCAGCAATAAAACCAATTACAGGCTTTTTAACATAATTTCTAACATATTCCGCAGCGATTTCTTCGGCATTTCCACCAATTTCACCAAGCATCATAATTGCTTCGGTTTTTGGATCTTCATTGAATAATTTAATAATATCAAGGAATTGACTACCAATGATTGGATCTCCACCAATTCCAACGGCAGTAGATTGCCCCAATTTTAAATCTGTTAATTGTTTAACTGCTTCGTAAGTGAGAGTGCCACTACGGGAAACAACACCAACTTTACCTTTTTTATGGATAAAACCAGGCATAATTCCTAATTTTGCTTGACCAGGAGTGATTACACCAGGACAATTTGGACCAATCATTCTTGTCTTTGAATTTTTTAAAACATCACCTACATAAATCATATCTTTTGTTGGTATGCCTTCAGTGATAGTAACAATTAATTCAACTTCTGCATTAATTGCTTCTAAAATAGCGTCTGCTGCGAAAGCTGGAGGGACAAAAATAATTGATGTTGTGGCGCCAGTTTCTTTGACAGCGTCTTTAACTGTGTTGAAAATTGGAACTGCATTAGCAAATGTGTTTTCACCCTTACCAGAATAAGTTTGACCACCTTTGCCAGGTGTTACTCCACCAACAATAGCTGTTCCATAATCAATCATTTGTGATGTATGGAAAGTGCCTTCCGAGCCAGTAATACCTTGAACAATGACTTTAGTATTGCTGTCTATTAGTATACTCATTTAATAACCTATTAATATTATTTGATTTGCAATTTATATAAAATACAAATTTAAAAATTTTTTATTAAAAATAAAAGATTTCTTTCCCAAATTGCATAAAATTCGTATATTTCTAACCATTTTTTTTCAAAATTATCAAAATATGTTCAAATCAATGTTAAAAAATTATTTTATTTGGATTGATTCCTGTGGGAAAACTTAAAATTATTTCTGACGATTCATTAATTTTCCAATTATCATAAATCATAATTTCTCCTGTATTCTGAAAATTTTTAGCATTGCAAACCCACAACATTTTCGACTCTGGATGAATTTCGAAATTATACCAAAATTCTTGCTTTTGTTTGTTTAAAACTAATGTTTCCACTGATTTACTATTCATATTTATTTCTACTATTCCAGACTTATTTTGATTGTTTTTACCAGGAGTATTGTCATTAATTGCATATAAAATATTGCTTCTATCGGAAAATTTTGTTCTAATGAAATTGCCGTTAACTCTCGACAATTCGTTTAATTGGCTATCATATTTCACAATGCCACCTGTTGAATCGGGAAGTGATGGTAAATTATAATAAGTTAGATAAATATTAGAATTAATTGTATCGCAAATTAATTCAACAGGATTTTTATCAGTTTGTATCGAAGCGACTAAGTTCTCGGATATAATATCAATTTTGTATAAATAATTGGCTTGTGGATGATTTTTGTTGATATCGCCCCAACCTGAATTAACTACATAAATCATATTATTAAAAATCACAATGCCTTCTGGCTGGGCACCAACTTTGATTGAATTTAAATAATTTAAGGAATTCTTCTCAACTTTGTGAATGCAATTTTGGTACGCATCTGTGATATAAATTACATTGTTATTCAATGCCATTTTACGAGGAAGTGAATTGCCAGAAAAAGTCGTACTTTTTATTACTTTAAGAGTATTTTTGTCAATTTTATATAATGTTCTTGAAGAAGAAGTAAGGACAAAATAGTAATCTTCGCTTTTCAAAACATCGTTAGCAATATCACCGAGCGGATGTAAATTTACTTTTTCAAAAATTGAATTTGATAACTTGTTTTCCTCAATATTTATAAGTGTTATCGATGAATTATTGTAACCCAATAACCCTTCGCATAAAACCAACACTGACGAGGGTTTAATTTCGAACTCACTTTGTAAATTTGGGACAGTTGGGTCAGAAACACATGATAATAATACTGATAATAATGTTAATAAAATAATCTTTAGAAATTGCATATTTTTCTTAATTTTATTGAATTATCGTTATAATAAAAAATGACTAAATATATGCCTTGTGGATAATTTTTACTAAATTCAAAAGAATAGTTCTTGGAATAAATATCATTATGGATTTTAATTAAATTGCCATTTATATCGTAAATCGAGATTTGATATATTTCTTGGATTTGGATATTTTCATCAACTGATAAGGCAATTGGTGCAGTATGCATGCCTGCAACTGCATCTAAATCAAATCCCGAAAGTGTAGCATCGTAATAATAATGATTAGGATTATTTTTAACTAAATTGGTTATATCTCTAATTTTTATGTATTTAGCGTATTCTAATCCAATATCTTGTAAATCAAAACTATTGCCACCACTTTTTGATGGGTCAAATGGGTTTTCACTTCCATTTGTATAAATAGTGCCAGCACATCCCACTAAACTAATTGAATCAAAAGGGAACGAATAATAAGTAACTCCATCTTGACTAACTGAAACAATAGCAGGTTCGCAAAAGAGTTTACCGCTTATCGGACTCAAAAAAGTATTTTCAAATATTGTGAAGTCATCGCCGTAACCATCTATTATAAAATGATTAGTAAAACCAATAACAATTTCACCGTCTAAGCCGATAGAGCAAATATCAGATTCTGCAACAGCAGGAATATCCTTTGTAGCTACTGTAGCTGGTGGTCCAAATACATTATTCGGAAAAAATTCTTTGCTTTGCCCTGAATTCTGCCCCAAGCCAGGTTTGAATAAATAAAGAGTATCGATAAATCTATTTTGGTCATTAGAAAAGGATTGAATAAATGTTGTTATTAGAAACAATATAAGTAATTGTAATTTAGCCATTTAAAGAATAATTTAAAGTGAGTAAAAATGTTCTTCCTGGCATAGGATAATTCTTTACAAGTTGGTATTTAATATCTAAAATATTGTTTGCAGCTATTGATATTAGTAAATTATTACTCTTAATATTTATCTTTCTTGAAAGATGCAAGTTTATCAATGTGTATCCCTTCAAAAATTCATAAACATTATTATCAGGGAAAGTAAATCTATACGAAGAACGGTAAAGTTGCGTGGTGAAAATAAATTGTTCAATACTTAAAGTATTATTTAAACTGATTGATTCTCTTGGTATATACGGAATTTCTTTCAGATAATTTATTGATAGTTTATTATTATCATAAGTATCTTGATAAAGATATGATATATATGTATTTAGAGAATTATTAAATAATCTGGTACCAAGATTAATTTCAATACCTTTATTTAGAACTTTACTAAAATTCTGTGCTGTCCAAGTAAGGGTATTTTTGGGCATTGATACTATTTGATTTTCAATAAAATTTATGAACAAAGTTGAATTAATATCAAATATTTTAAATAACTTAGTGTTGAATGATAAATTATAATTAAAACTTGATTCAGGAAGAAGATTAGTATTTCCGTAATTAAAATAATACATTTCGTTAAAACTTGGTAAGCGATAATTGTAACTGCCTGATAATAATATGCTTGTGTTGTTTCGCAAATTGTAAAGCAACGATCCTGAATAGGAAAAAATCAATTTTTCATAATCTGAAAACTTATCTACACGTCCTGAAAGGCTAACCTTTAAACTCGAGTCTAAGTAATATTTAAACAGATTAGAACTTGCTGAGATATTTATTCTGTGAATTGTATTCGCCAAATTTGGTTGCAACATATTCCCGTTTAGAATTTCTATTCCCGATTCAGCATAAAATTGGGTAGAAAACAAACGATTTTCAAACTTATACACATCAGCATAAATCATTGATTTATAACTATTAAACTTACTTTTATTAACAATTTGTTCATAGTCAGTAAAATTATAATAATCATAAGAATTAATCCAATTGAAATGTCTTACAAACTTACTATTTATGTAATTAAAACTTGCAAGATTCATCAGTGAAATTTGCTCTAAATTTGCTTGCGTATTTTCTAATTTGCCAATCAAAACAGCTCCTGGAACATCTTGGTTTTGATAATTACAGAAAGTAATATTTTTCATCTCAAATGAATTAGTTAACTTATTGTAATAATTAGAAATACTAAAACTATATGTAGAAGAACTACTTCGTATAGTATCTACAATTTTACCGAAATTATTAAATGCAACGGGATATTTACCATTATTATGAAGAAAAGATGCATTAACTTTGTTTTGTGCATTCTTAAAAAGATAATTAACTAAACTTACTTTAAGTTTAAGTGAGTTTGTTAAATCGCTATTAATCACTAAGTTAAACGACTTTGAACTCAGTTTAGAATATGTAAAGTTAACTACACCTCCCATTGCCCCAGAACCAAATTGAGAGCTATTACCAGAATTTATTAAGTTGATATTATCATAAGAATTTAAGTCTATTTTGTTGATGTCAAAAAAAGGATTTCCAGCAGAATTTATTTTAATACCATCAATGGCAAAAATGGTTTGATTTGTATTTGTTCCCCTAAAAGCTATTGTAGTTAAAGACCCTATTCCGCCGTATTCTTTAATATTAAGATTTGTATTATATCTAAGTATATCATTATTATTAAGACATTTATCAAAATCACTTAATGTAATAGTCTTGTTAAGTAGATAATTATTTTGTGCTTTAATACTATTTTCAATTACATCAATTTGCTTTGATTTAAAAGATAAAGTATCCTGTCCAAAAGCTAATTGGACAGGAATATTGATTAAAATGAATATTATAAAGCAAATTTTCAATTATTTTACGAGATTAATTTTTTCGAAATAAATCTTTTCATTATTTGTAAATGAAATAAAGTAAATCCCTGAAGATAAATGACTTAAATCGTATTGATTAATAGGGAAGTTTGCTTTATAAAGTATATTTCCGTTAATATCCATTAAAGTAAAATTATTGATTATATTTGATTTGTCAAATATGATAGACTTGTCAGCACAATAATATAATTTACTGGAAAAATCGCTATTTACTGATGAAATAGCATTTTGTTTTAAGATTATATCAACCTTATTATTCGGCAAATAATTGCTTTGCAATGGAGTGGCAACAGCTATAAGTTCCTTTTCTTCATCTATTTGTATAATTTCAAAAGATTGTCCTTTACCACTGAGCTCAACTTCACCTTTTTGCTCAAAGTCAATTTCGGTTGTCTCGGGATTATCGTAGTAGCGATATAGTTTACCATTATAAGCAACAACAATAACTTCTTTTCCATTGTAAATTGCATAAGATGGACCATTCCAACCTGTCGTTGGTAAGTTGATTTCTGCTAATAATTCAGTTGTTTGTATATTGAAAAGCATAATTTTATGAGACATCATCACACTAATTGTGGCAAACATATCTCCAAATAAATTCAAACTATTTACTGTTTTACCAACAATTTTGCTTGTGAATTGTGGTTGTGCAAAGTGATTAAATTCCGAAAAATGAATTTCTGATGAGTCGCTACCAAACCCACCTGTAGATATTGCTACAATTCCACGTTTTTTACTATCATCTGGAAGATAAAAATTCGCTTGCTTCAAATTCTTGCCAACAGGGTATTTGCTATAAACTTGATTGTTCTTGGTATTAAGAACAATGATAGTATCTATTTGATTCATAGATGAAGATTTAGAAATTATCAAATGATTAGAAGTATATTCCAAGGAAGTTGCACCTGACATTTCAATTTTTTCTCCCATTTCCTGATATGAGTCGAGTGAATAGGCTTGAATACCGTCTGTATAATTCAAGAAAACTTTCCTTTCACTTTCTATAAATGCAGGTTTGAACACAATAAAAGAAATTTTCCCAAATGGTAAATCCGCAACTTTCTCGGCATTTAGATTTTGCAGATTGTTGAAATTAAGAATCCACCACGAGCCTGCAACATCTCCAGAATCAGGTTCGAAAACTCCATTGAAATTACCATCAGTACCTTTACAAAAGATGTGAAAAGTAGAAGTTTTCATATCTTTAAATACTGAAACGGGCTCGTTGCCTACTTCTACGGATTGCAAAAGTTCTAAATTGGAAGAAAAAAGTGAATTGTAATTGATAGCAATCAAAAAGATTAGTAAAAAAAGTCTTTTCATTTTGCTGTACTCCTATAAAATTGTTAAAAAATAAAATAATATAATGAGACGAGTGAAACAAGATGAATCGAACCTCTCAGTATATTTGTTCTCGCAAATATAAAAATAGAGCAAATACAAACTTGTCTTCTGGCTTAGCTTCTACGAATTTAACTACCTTCCCGGGTGAAACCAGTGGTTGCTTGATACCATTCATTTGAATTTTTTCAAGCTTAGTTAATTCTCCACATTACAGCTGCGGAACAGCACAGGATTTTCACCTGTTTCCTGCAAATCTTTTGCATTAATAAGTATTTGTTAATGCAAAATTAAGAATAAAAATTATTTATTAAACAATTTCTTAATTAATTATAGAAATTTTGTTGAAATTGTAGTTATCAAAAATATTTTTGCTATTTTTGTATCTATTATGTTTTAATAAATCACCAAAATTCAATATTATGAAAAAGCCTTACGTATTAGTTGTAGATGACAATAAAATCACAACAAAATTGATGAAAAAATATCTTGAAGCAAGCGGTTTTGAATCCGCTGAAGCCTACGATGGTGTTGAATGCTTAGAAAAAGTTGAGCAAAAGATTCCTGATGCTATTGTTTTGGATGTGATGATGCCAAGAATGGATGGTTACGAAACCGTCAAAAACCTAAGAAGTAAAGAAGAAACTAAACACATTCCTGTTGTTATTGTTACTGCACTTAATGATGTTCTTACTCAAATAAAAGCAATTGAGACTGGCGCAGACGACTTTTTAAGCAAACCAGTAGAAGAAAAACTCTTAATAGCAAAAGCCAGAGTGCTTTCTAAATTAAGTATTCAAATGAAACAAGTAAATTTGTTGGATAATTTATTGAAATCAGTTAAAAAATCAAGTATTTCAATTAACGATGTTGAACAAAAGATTGAAGAATCAGAATTGTTCTAACCTTAATGAAAATCAAATCATATTATCTTTGTTCAAATTGCGGTTATCGCTCTGCTCGATGGCAAGGACGATGCCCTTCTTGTGATGCTTGGAATTCTTTCGTTGAAAATGTAGAAAAAGAAACATCAAAATCTAAAGGAAGTTTGGTAACAAATGAATCTCCGATTCTAATTTCGAAAATTGAAAAAGTTGAGAGTCATAGAATAAAAACTGCCATCAATGAATTTGACAGAGTTTTGGGCGGGGGCATTGTTTCTGGCTCTGTTATTCTATTAGGAGGAGATCCAGGTATAGGAAAATCAACAATACTTCTGCAAGTTAGTGGCAAATTCAAAGCAGGTGAATGCTTATATGTTTCGGGTGAAGAATCTAAACAGCAAATTTCACTCAGATTTAACAGATTATTTGATAATAATTTTGATAATAATTTTGATAATAA
>DYPF01000011.1:6984-14196 GCA_020720105.1 Chloroherpeton thalassium | reverse complement strand
CACTCAGATTTAACAGATTATTTGATAATAATTTTGATAATAATTTTGATAATAAAAATGATATTGAAATCTACACCGAAACCAACCTCGAAGCAGTATTAGATGCCCTTAGTAAAAAGTCATATCAATTTGTTGTAATAGATTCTATTCAATCAATTTATTCATCTCAAATAGACTCGCTACCCGGTAGTATCTTGCAAATCAAAGAATGTGCTTTTAGGCTTACTGAGTTTGCAAAAAGCAACAATACAGCAATTTTATTGGTGGGTCATATTACCAAAGAAGGAAGTTTAGCTGGTCCAAAAGTATTAGAACATATTGTTGATGTTGTTTTGCAATTTGAAGGTGATAAAAATCATACTTATCGTATCCTAAGAACTCTTAAAAACAGGTTTGGTTCAACAAATGAAATTGGTATTTTTGATATGAAGGAAAAGGGACTTTTTGAAGTTACTAATCCTAATGAAATTTTCCTCTCACATATCGAAAATTTACCGGGAGTTGTTGTATCTTCGAGTATTGAAGGAACGCGTCCAATATTGGTGGAAGTTCAAGCCTTGGTAACAAATTCAAGTTATTCTTATCCTCAGAGAAATTCAAATGGTTTTGAAATGAAGCGTTTGCAATTAATTTTGGCTGTTTTAGAGAAAAAACTTGGACTTAATTTTTCCAATCGTGATGTTTTTATCAATATTACAGGTGGCTTAAGAGTTGACGATCCAGCAATTGATTTGGCTGTAGCATTATCAATTATTAGCTCTTATACTGATATTGCAATACCAAACAAAACAATTGTAATGGGTGAGATTGGACTGACAGGAGAAGTTAGGGCAATATCTCAGATAGATAACCGAATTAGTGAAGCTCAAAAATTAGGTTTTGATTCGGTGATTGCTCCAAAATCTTCTAAAAAGAATATTACTAATAAAAAAATAAATCAAATTTTAGTGAATACACTAAACGAAGCGTTTTCCACAATATTTAAGTAAAAATTATTTATTTCAGGAAAAGCCAGATGAATAATTTGAGTTTAATAATTACTATTCGCTTCTACACCTTTAATAATACTTACACCAGAGCTTGTACCTAATCTTTCAGCTCCAGCAAGTATCATTTTTTCGGCATCTTGAAGTGAGCGAATTCCACCAGACGCTTTTACTTTTATTCTGCCTTTCGCTGTGCTAAATAATAATGCAACATCTTTTTCGGTGGCTCCTCCAGCAACAAATCCAGTTGAAGTTTTAACAAAATCAGCACCAATTTCCGCAATGGTGTTGGTTGCGAATATTTTTTCGGATTCAGTTAATAATCCTGTCTCAATAATGAATTTAGTAGTGATGCCAGTTTTTTTTGCAAAATTATTTAATTTGATAAGTTCGTGTGTATATTTTTCAAATTCCTGATTTTTTAAATATCCATTATTAACAACAAAATCTAATTCTTGTGCACCTTCATTTATAGTGATTTCTGCTTCTAATAATTTTGCTTTCAGAGAATTTATTCCAAAAGGGAATCCAATCACAGTACAAACTTTCACGTTGCTTTTTTCTAAAATACTTTTTGCATAAGCCACGTAATTCGGAAAAATGCAAACCGAAGCAAAATTATATTCTAATGCTTGACTGCACAATGTCTCGATTTGTTGATAAGTTGCTTCTGGCTTTAAAAGTGTGTGATCAATTTTTGATGCTATTTCTGTAATATTCATAATGTATATCTAAATTATTTTTTGTAATTTACAAAATTATGAAAATTCAATAAAACAAATTACCTTATGAAAAGACGCGAACTAATAAAAATAGGAATAGCTTCTTTACCTGCCTTAATTCTGGGTAAAAATCATCTAATATCTCAAGAAAAAAAATTCAGTAAAAGCACTTTACTTAAACCAAAAAGACTGAAACCTGGTGATACTGTAGGAATTGTAGCACCAGCAACTCACACGCCATCGCTTGAAGAAATAACTGATGCAAAATTATTATTAGAGCAATTAGAATTAAAACCTATCTTTGGCAGGACTTTTCAAGATAAAAGTGGAAATAAAACAAAACCACCAGAATTACGTGCTCAAGAAATCAATGAAATGTTCTCAAATCCCGAAATTAATGCAATTTTCTCAATTCGAGGTGGATATGGTAGCGTTGCCATTTTGGATAAAATTGATTATGAATTAATACGGAAAAATCCAAAGATCTTTTTGGGATATAGCGATATAACTGCTTTGCTTATTGCCATTAGGCAATTGTCTGGAATTACTACACTTCATTCACCTATGTTACTTTCCCAATTTCAAGGCAATTTTGATTTATTTAAAAAAATTCTATTTACAACAGAAAATAATATAACTATTGAAAATCCAAATTTGCAAAATATCCGAAAGAAAAATTTTTACACAATCAAAGATGGCGCAGCAGAAGGAGAAATTACTGGAGGAAATTTATCCCTTATTACTTCTTTAATAGGCACTGATTACGAAATTGAAACTAAAGATAAGATATTATTTATCGAAGATGTTGGAGAACCTCCCTACAGAATCGATAGGATGTTATATCAAATGAAATTATCACGAAAGTTTGATAATATTCGCGGTTTGATTTTTGGTAAATGTAATGACTGCGACTCGACTGACTCTAATATTTTTGACAAATCATTGCTGGATGTTTTATATTCACATTTTAGCAATTATGATTTTCCTTCATTTTATGGTTTGATGATTGGACATACTCCTACGCAGTATCCTCTGCCATTGGGAGTGCAGGCAACAATGGACGCCACAAATGGGAAAGTGATATTAAATGAAAGTTATTGTGTGGAATAAAATATTCAATCATCAATCATAGCAATAAATGCAGCCATTCTACCTGAATTATCCTTGTCTCGTCTAAATGAATGATAATTGAGATTGCTTATTGTTGATTCTGGAGATGCTTGAATATTGTGTTTACATACTCCTTTGTCGACTAATTGTTTAGTAATTACTGATTTTAAGTCCAATAAGTATTTTCCATTTTGCTGTGCAATAATATTATTTGGAAAGAATTTTGCTACATCCCATCCAACTTCATAATCTTCTGCACCAGCACAAGGAGTTATCCATACTAATAAATCTTGCGGATTAGAATGGTATTTATCAATCAATAATCTAATTGCTTCTTTAGAAATACCCTGTTCGGTTCCTCGCCAACCGGAATGTAAAGCCGCAATAATTTCTTTTTTCTTATCATACACAAGTATTCCACAACAGTCAGCAAGTGAAGTAATTAGGAAAATTCCTTTTTCATTTGTCATCATCCCATCAGAATCCAATCTGGGAAATCCTTTTTTAACAATATTAATATTGTTACTATGAATCTGCTTTTGAAAAACAAAATTTGAAATAGTCGTGGATAATTCCTTTGCAAGTAGCAATCTGTTGTTTTCAACTGTTTCTGTATCAAAATAATCAGTCTCATTAATAGAAAATCCCAATGGTGGAAATGTATCAAAATTTGATTGTGTAATTCCAGCAATTATCTTGTCATTTGGAAAAATACTTGGTATTTGATGTAATATTTTTGTATTCATTTGTATTATTTAAGATTTTTTTGTTAATTTAAATTTTTGATAATGCAAAAATTCAATTTTGTATGACGAATGATTTTGGAAAAGCAAACAAAATTTTTGATAATTTTAATAAATTAGAAAAAGATCAAATAATTAATTATACAACCTATTTACTTCATTTAGTAAATTCAGCTGACGACATTATTTGTATTAAAGACGGCGGCGGAAGATGGCTTCTTGCAAATGAATCAGATTTAGAACTGTTTAAACTTACTGAAGTTGATTATCAAGGAAAAACCGATGCTGATTTGGCTGATTATACAATGCAAATTTACAAGGAAGCATTTCTGACTTGTATGGTCACAGATGAGGCAGCCTGGGATAATAAGATGATAAGCCGTATTGACGAAAAAATTCCAATAGATAATGAAGGTAATTTCAAAATTTATGATGTTGTTAAACAACCTTTATTTGATGAGAAAGGGGAACGAAAGGCTTTAATTGTTGTTGGCAGAGACGTTACTGAAATGAGAAAAATAAATGAAATTGAAAAACAATCTGCATTAAAAAACAGAGTGCTTCAAGAATTTGCATTACAAATGCTTTCTGCTAAAACCACTGCAGTTGTATTTGAACTTCTAACACAGAAAATATCCTATCTTAACAATAATTATTTTACTATATCAATGGTTTTTACACAACCGAATATTTCAAAATTCTTAACATCATATCCATTAGAAACAGCCAAATCTTTGAATGAGCATTTTCCGAATGTTCTGACAAATTTTACTATGAAAGTTGGCGATGATATTAAATATAAAACAATTGAAAAGTTTAAGAATATAGGAATTAAGTATGATTCCCTTTACAACGCTTCTTTGCAACAAATACCCAAGTATTTAGCAAAATCAATTCAAAGTTATCTATGTGTTGAGCAAATACATACTTTTAGTGTTGTTTTTGAAAAAGAAATTTTTGGATATATTTCCTTTTTCTTAAAGATTGGACAAAATATTGAAGATTACGACATAGTTGAAAGTCTAATTTTTATTGCCGCCCAAACCATAAAGCGAATTATTGATAATGAAGAAATGAACAAAGCCAAGCAGGATCTAGAACAATCGAATTTAATCAAAGAGAAATTCTTCACTTTATTGTCTCAAGATTTAGAAGAACCATTAAAGAATTTGCTCAAATTCACATCAAATATTAGAGATAATTTCAACAAAATTCCTATATTTGAGCTTCAAAAAATAATTCAAGATTTATTCGAAAACGTAGATTATACAAATTATCTTATTGAAAATCTTTTTGAATGGTCAAAGATAGAAATGCACAATGTCAATTTCAACCCCCGAGAATTCTCAGTATCCGAGTTTTACAAAAATAATGAAGCCTTAATACTTGAAGGTATGAAAAAGAAAAACATTCAATTCATTAATTCAATTAACTCGAATCATTTTGTGGAAGTTGATAGCGATGCAATTACTATGGTATTCAGAAATATTATTAAAAATGCAATCAAATTTACAAGACCATTTGGGGAAATCGAAATTAAAAGCGACGATTCTGTTTCTTTTATTAGAATTCAAGTGATTGACAATGGTATTGGAATTCAACCAGAAGATATGGCTAAACTATTCAGGATAGACTTGAAATTTTCTACAATTGGAACTGATGAAGAAATTGGAACTGGTTTAGGATTGATTATTGCCAAGCATTATGTAGAGATGCATGGAGGCACTTTGAACATTGAATCAATAGCTGATAAAGGCACTGTTGTTTATTTCACATTGCCTAAAAGAATATAATTCCGTAATTTTGTTTTTCTTAATTATTACAAAAGTTAATTTATGCAAATTGGTATTATTGGATTTCCATATTCAGGAAAAACTACATTATTTCAGACGATAAGTCAAATTCACATAGACCCAAATTCAACAACTCGCAAAGATTCGAATCAAGCGATAGTCAAAGTTCCTGATTATAGGCTTGACGAACTTACAAATATCTTTAATCCTAAAAGAACAGTTAATGCTACAATTGATTTTGTGGATTTTGCTGGATTTCAGAATACAGAACAACGCGGTGGAATTTTCAATACACAGTTTCTAACAAAAGCAAAGACAATGGATGCCTTAGTGCATGTTGTGCGTGGCTTTGAAGATGATGCAATGCCCCATATTTTCGAAACAATAAACTTGAAAAGGGATATTCAACATTTAGAAGATGAATTTGTTTTGGCTGATTTGGCTTTTGTTGAAACAAGATTAGAAAAGTTAGAAAAGGATTTGATGAAGCAAAAAAATAAATCTGAAGTAGAACTTGAAATTGAAGAAATGAATAGATGGAAAGAAACATTAGAAAATAACACTCCATTACGCGAAATTGAATTTGATGATAATGTTAGAAAGTTTATTAAAAATTATCAGCCTCTTTCTCATAAACCATTACTTGTTGCTCTTAATTTTTCCGAAGACGATGTTAATTCCGCTAAATCGATTGTAAGCGAAATTGAAGTTCAATTCAAAACTGATAAAATAGATATTGTACCATTCTTTGCCAAAATCGAATTGGAATTATCTCAATTGGAAGAGGAAGAGAAAGCAATGTTTATGAGTGATTATGGACTGACAAGCTCGCCATTAGATAGATTGATTCAAAGTGCTTATAGATTATTAGGATTGCAATCATTTTTCACTGTTGGCGAAGATGAAAACCGCAGTTGGACTATTCGCAAAGGAATGACTGCTCAGGAATCTGCCGGTGTAATTCATACAGATTTTTATAATAAATTTATACGAGCTGAGGTTGTTAATTACACTACTTTTATACAGGAATTAAGTCTAACCAAATGCAAAGAAAAGGGATTATTAAGATTAGAAGGGAAAGAATATATAGTTCAAGATGGAGATATTTTGAACATAAGACATAGTTAATTCAATTCAAATAATATAGGAGAAAAAATGGAAAAGCAAACTAATAACGTAGTTGGATATTTAATCCTAACAATAGGAATTATTGTTTCAGCGATTGTCTTATCGTATGGATTTGGGAAAATCACCGATAAATCCGAAGTAATTACAGTTAAAGGGTATGCAGAAATGCAAATAAAAAGTGATTATGCTATTTGGAATATTGTAATAAATTCAAGAAGTTATGTGATGGCAGAAACATATTCTATTTTATTACAAAACAAAGCAAGGGTAACTGACTTTCTATCTCAAAATGGTTTTGAAAAAGATCAAGTTGAAGAATCTTCAATTAATAATTATACTCTAACAGATTACGAAACAAATAGTATTCGTGGATATTCGATGAGTCAAAATTTAATAATTAAGTCGAATGATTTGACTAAAATTCAAAAATTATCCAAAGATATTAATAATTTATTATCAGAAGGTATTGATTTCAACTCCAATCCACCTGAATATTATATTTCAGATTTAGGCAAATATAAAGTGCAAATGTTAGGTATTGCATTAAAAGATGCACAAAAACGTGCTGAGGAAATTGCCAAAAGTGTTGGAAATAATGTTGGCGGCATTAAATCTGCTCGTCAAGGTATTTTTCAAATTACACCACTGCATTATACAGAAATTTCAGATTGGGGTATGAATGATGTGTCATCAGTTGAAAAATCAATAAAATCAGTTGTAGATGCTTCAT
>DYPF01000011.1:0-6884 GCA_020720105.1 Chloroherpeton thalassium | reverse complement strand
ATGAATGATGTGTCATCAGTTGAAAAATCAATAAAATCAGTTGTAGATGCTTCATTTTATGTGAAATAATTTATTTATTTAATAAATAAAATAGCAACACCAATAAAAGTAATAAATGCTCCTACAATTGATTTCCAGTTGAGGTTTTCCTTAAAAATATAATGTGAAATTGGAAGCATAATAATTGGAGTTGTTGCCATTAAAGTGGAAGCAATTCCAACTTGCGTGTAATTTATTGCAATTAAACTTAAAGTAATACCTAAATATGGTCCCAAAATTGCACCAATAACTGGGGCAATAATTACTTTCGGCTTGTGTTTATAAGCAGCAAATCCAAATTTATACCTTTTGGATAGGTATCCAATAGGTAATAGGAATATAAATGCTGCGAAAATCCGAGTAAAACTTGCGACAAATGGATGAATTTCGGATTCTTTTAAGGCAACTTTTGCTAATATTAAACCCGATGCTTGACCAAGCATTCCAAGAAATGCCCAAAAATATCCCCACTTATTTTCAATTTTGAATTTATTGTTTTCATCAGTTCTTTCGAATATAACAGTAAACACACCAAAAGTAGTTACAACAATACCAATAATAACCCAAGTTCCGAGTACTTCACCTAAGAAAAGAAAAGCTAATAATGCAGACAAAGGTGGAGCAAATGACATTACTATAAGAGTTAATCTCGGACCTATTTCAGAAAAAGCCTTAAATAAGAAAGTGTCGCCGAGCACTAATCCTGCAATAGCACTTAATGCAAGAAAAATAATTTGATTACCAGTTATGGTTGGAGTTACTCCAAGAATGAGCAATGTGATAAAAATATATATTGAAGCAAAGAATAATCTATCAATATTTAATTGAATTACACCTAAATTTTTGGATCCATAAGTGAAAAAGATTGTGGCAAAAGACCAAAATAAAGCTGTTGAGAGTGCTGCTATTTCTCCAATCATCTTAATTCCGTAAATAAATATTATTCAATTAAACCTCTGCCTTCTTTGTGAATCAAATCTTGTTCGAGCAAGTAGTTTTTAACAGAATCTA
The DNA here is from genome assembly GCA_020720105.1 of Chloroherpeton thalassium. Classification (GTDB taxonomy): domain Bacteria; phylum Bacteroidota; class Ignavibacteria; order Kapaibacteriales; family UBA2268; genus GWF2-33-9. Next base: position 5,834 of record DYPF01000011.1, on the reverse strand, counting down.
ATAAACCATTGATAAAGTTTGAACTTTTTTCGGTAGAAAAGCTTTTTGATAGTTCGATTGCTTCATTAATTGATACTTTAATTGGTATTTCTGGAAATTTAAGTAATTCTGTAATTGCCAAACCAATAATAATTCTATCTGTATTGGCAATACGATTCATTTCCCAATTTCTCGAAAAAACGCTAATATAATCAGCAATTCGCTCCTTGATTTCCAAATATCCATGGAGCAAACTTATCGCAAATTCTTTGTCTTCATCACTCCAATCAATAGCAAGATCTGCTTCTAATTCAGCGATTTCATCGGGTTTGAGTATTCTTTCTGAAGAATTATCGTAGCTTTCATCAAACTTGAAAATTCTAAAAAAAATATGATTAAAAATATCATCTAAACTTGAGTTTTGTGATAGTTCCAAAGTAAATATAATTTGTAGAATTTTTTCTCTTACTAATCTTCTACTACCTTTGATTTTTTTTAATGTGCTTAGCGTAAATACATCTTTTTGCATTTGTTTTCTATTTTAATTTATTACTTAATAATTATTTCTTTTTAATATATTTAGAAACTTATTTAAAAATTTCTTCAACTTTTATTGTTCTGAATTCAAAGATTTGATTCAACTTTCGTTCAACAATTTTAGCACCAAATAATCTGCCAATAAAACCAAAAGGTATAGCATAATAAACCACATCTGTCATCTCGATGCCATTAGATACTTCCTTGAAAAAATGCTGATGATACCAAAACTTATACGGTCCAAATCTTTGCTCGTCAATAAAAAACTTATTCTCTTCCGAATGAACTATCTCGGTAGTCCATCTAACTTTAAGAAAGCTAAATGGTTTTACAGTGTAGTTAATTATCATTCCAGCAAACATTTTTTCGGGTAATTCCGAAAGAACATTAAATTTCATTGATGTCGGTGTGATTTTGGACAAGTTGTTTGGATTGGAGAAAAAACTCCAAGCTGTATTTATATCGGTTTTGATTAATTGTTTTTGTTGGTATCTATAAATTATCATAAAATTTCCTAATATTAATATTTATTATCTAATAGTTTCCCATTCTTTCGAGAAAGATTTCCCAAAGAACATTATTGTTAATGCATTCAAAAGCCAATATGATAAAGTTCGGAAATATCCGTATTTTCTGAATCTTCTTGGAGATTCTAATACAATAATCTGTGGGTCGAATTTAACTTTTGTGATTTTGGAAATTCTTCGAAAAAGATCAAAATCTTCGCCAGCAACTATTTCGGAATTATAACCATTCACTTGTTTGAATAATTCCTTGAGAACTATTTGGCATTCGCCTCTACCCATTCCTAATTTGATAACATTCAGAAACTTTACAAAATTATTGTGAACAGAGTAAAATATCTTATCAGTCAGTTTAATTTCATCGGGGAAACCATAAACCGCACAAGCAATGGCACCATACTTGGAATTTTTATCGTTAGACCAATTCAGTATTTGTTTGAAAAATAATTCAAAATCTTCGGGATAAGTATCAGCATTGATAAATACTAGAATTTCGCCTTTTGCAATTTCTGCTCCTTTGTTGCGACCTTCTGCAATTGTTTGGCGGTAACTTTCTTTATGTTCAACGATTTTGTCAGCGAATTTCTTAGCAATTTCTAATGTATTATCTGTGCTTCCACCATCAGAAATAATCAATTCAAAGTTGAATTTCTTCCTTATTTCAGGTGTATAAATTTTGGATAATTGGTCTAAAATTTTTTCTTCTTGTAAAGTAGGAATTATTAAACTAATTTTAGGAAAGGGAATATTATCATTCTTAGAAAGCAATGAGTTTTCAGATTCATTAATTAGAACTTGTGTATTTATTTTTTCTTTGAACATCGATTTATATAAAATACAAAATTAATAAAAAACACATCAATAGAAATTTTTAAGTAAATTAAAAACGTCTTGATCAAACAACCAAGACGTTTTAATTAATAAATAATTAGATTTTTTATTTACTCAATCTTGTTGGACCTGCTTTAACAACCTCTGGAAGAACTCCGTGACTAAACATTTTGAAATTTTCTATGTACCTTGCTGCCAAAGAATCATATTTATCCCAATATTCTTTTTTATTTCCCCAAGCATTAGAAGGCTCAAGAACATCTTCAGGAACATTTGGACAAGTCAGCGGAACTTCAAAGCCAAATATTTTATCTTTTCTATATTCAGCATTGTCTAATAGTCCTTCCATTGCGGCATTAAGCAAATTACGAGTATGACGAATACTAATTCTTTTACCAACTCCAAATTTACCACCAACCCAGCCAGTATTTACCAACCAAACTCGCACATTATTTCTTTCAATTTTTTCCTTAAGCAAATTTGCATAGAAAAATGGATGATGAACCATAAATGGAGCTCCAAAACAAGCAGAGAAAGTAATTTCTGGTTCAATACCTAATCCAATTTCAGTCCCTGCAATCTTTGCAGTATATCCTGAAATGAAGTGGTACATAGCTTGGTTCAAGTCTAATCTTGCGATAGGAGGCATTACACCAGTTGCATCACAAGTAAGAAATATTATATTCTTAGGATGGGCATAAGCCATTTTTTCGGGTACAGCATTTTCAATAAAGCTTAATGGGTAAGATGCTCTTGTGTTTTCAGTGATAATTTCATCATCTAAATCTAACCTACGTGAAGGCAAATCATATACAACATTTTCTAAGATTGTTCCAAATTTGTGCACAGCATTGTAAATCTCGGGTTCGTGTTCGGCGGACAATCTAATTACTTTGGCATAGCAACCATTTTCGTAATTGAATACACTTTGATCGCTCCAACCGTGTTCGTCATCTCCAATTAAGCGTCTCTTTGGATCTGCAGATAAAGTAGTTTTGCCTGTTCCGCTCAAACCAAAGAATAATGCAACGTCATTGTCCTTGCCAATATTTGCACTGCAATGCATCGACATTACATTTTGATTTGGCATAAGATAATTCATAATAGTGAAGATAGTTTTCTTTACTTCACCAGCATAAAATGAGCCCGCTACTATTGCTAATTTTTGCTCAAAATTAATTACGATTGCTGTATCTGAAGCAGTTCCATCAATTCTCGGATCTACATTGAAAGATGGAATGGAAATTAAAGTGAATTCAGGAATAAATGTTTTATATTCCTCAACTGATGTTGGTGCAATGAACATATTTCTTGCAAAATAGGATTGCCAAGCACTATCGGTAATAACACGAATTGGCAATCTATATTCTGGATCTGCACCCGAATAACAATCTTGAACAAATAATTCCTCGCCTTGTAAATATGCTAATAATCGCGTTAAGATGCCATCAAATTTTTCAGGAGGCATAGGACGATTATAAACTCCCCACCAAACTTTATCATTAGTGGAACTTTCCTTAACTACATATTTATCATTTGCGGCTCTTGCTGTCCATTTACCAGTATATACATGCAATGCACCTTTGTCTACTATGTGAGCTTCGCTACGGAAAACAGATTCTTCGTACAATGCTTCTGTTGGCAAATTCCAATAAACAGTGTCTAATTTTTTGAAACCATGATTTGCTAATCCGAAATCACTTTTGTACTGAGCGGCGTGCTTCTTAGCTGGAGTATCAAATTCTAAATATTTCATAGCCAATCTCTCACTAATTTTCTCATACCAATAAATAATTCATTTGGAGAATCAGGGTCGACTGCCCATTTAATTCTTTCCAAACCCTCGGTTATATCTTTAATTGAACCGCAAGTGGATAATCTTAAATGACCTTCTAAACCAAAATCAACGCCGGGGACAGTAGCTACTCTTACTTTATCGAGCAAGAAATTAGCTAATTTTCTTGAATCTTTTTCGTAATAGCTGAAGTCTACGAACACATAAAATGAACCATCTGGACGATTTGCACGGACACCATTGAAAGCACCTAATCTTTCCATCATTACTTGGCAATTGTTTTGTAAAGATACTCTTAATGCATCAACTTGAGATTGAGGTCCATTCAAAGCCCCAACTGCTGCTTTTTGCATAACAACTGAAGGTCCAGATGTTTGATGACCTTGCAAAATTCTCATCACTTCAATCAATTTTTTATTTGCAACAGCCCAACCAATTCGGAAACCAGTCATTGCATATTGCTTTGAAACGCCATTAATAATAACGACTTTAGTATTATCTGTCAATTCTTTAGCATAATCAAATACATTTACCCATTCCACACCATCAAATACTAATCTATGGTAAATATCATCCATAATTAAATATATTCCGCGTTTCTGAGTTAATTCTACTACATCTTTGATGAATTGTCGTGAATAAACCGCACCTGTAGGATTATTTGGACTATTTAACATAATCACTTTAGTGTACGAAGTGATATATCTTTCAATATCCTCAATTCTTGGATAAAAACTACCGTCTTCTGGTAGAACTGGGACTGGAACAGCTCCAATCATTTTAACCATTTCGGAGTAACTAACCCAATAAGGTGCAGGGAAAATCACTTCGTCTTGTGGGTTTAATACAGCCATTAATGCTATCATTAATGCTTGTTTAGCACCACTCGATGCAATTACATTTTCGGGTGCAACCTTGATTTTGTAATAATCTTCGGTGTAGCGGATTATTGCAGCCTTTAATTCAGGTATGCCATCAGCGGGAGCATATCGTACTTCTCCTGAATTAATTATTGCATTTGCTGCAAGGATTGCACTCAATGGTGCTTTGCTTTTTGGTTCGCCACCACCTAAATGAATTAATGGCTCGCCTTTTGCTCTTAATATAGCTGCCTTTTCGTTGATTAATAAAGTAGCTGATTCTTTAATGTCTTTAGCAATTAAACTAATACTCATATTTTGTACTTTTGTTAATTTTTAAATAGCAAAATTGCAAAATATTTTCCGATTAATTGTAATAAATTGTAAATTTACCAACAATTTAGTGTTAATATTTATTAATAAATATTAATAAATATTAATAATAATTGTCTATATTTCAATATATATTATCAAATAGTTGAATTTAGGATTTGTGATATATGAATTTATATCATAAAAGATATTTTTGTTATAACTAATCTTATACTTGCTTATTTTTGAAAAATAGTCTCTAATTCTCTGATTATCGGTCAATTCAAATGTTGGTGAAGATTCTATTATTATGTTCTTTTTTTGTGTTAGAAGCGATGTTTCTAATTGTGATAAAAGAATATCTAATTGCGTATCTTTAAAATTTCGGGATAAAGGCATAATTGCTACTTTATATTTTCTTTTTTCAAATTCTAAAATATGCATCTTACTTGAACTAGAATAGAAAATATCAATTGATTTTGATGCTATATAATTATTCTCAATACTATTAGGAATAATTTCAGAATTGAGCTTTATTGAATTGATTGAAGTGTCATTTAAAAGCAGTTCATTAATTGGGATTGATAAAATTGTATCTTTGGAAGTTAATGCTTTTGAAAAAAGAATATTATCTAAGTGTGATATGTTAAAAACATAATTTGTATTAGTATTTGTGGTAATATAAACTTCAATTTTGTTTGGTTTATAATCAATATTGTTTGAAATTAGTTTTAAAACTTCAGGATGATTTGTTTCAATTAAGTTATTAAAAGTGAAAATTACATCAGGATTTTTGATTAAAAAAATATGTTTTTCAACTTTTTGAGCATTAATTTCGGAAACATTGGTTCCTAATTTGATAAATGATGGTTCAGTAACATTATCCATATTTTGCTTTTCTAAAGCAGCCCATAAGTCCAATCCACCTTTAGTTCCTATTCTATCAGAACTAAATAGGCTGAGATTATTATTGAGTTTATTATAGTACGATTCATT
>DYPF01000526.1 GCA_020720105.1 Chloroherpeton thalassium | reverse complement strand
GCCATGGTAAATCATGTCGTCCAAATTGACGATAATAATCAAGTACTATTTGTATAAACTTAATATATAAGTAATTCACTCTGATATTTATTGTAATTAGATAAAATACAATTACATATAAAAAGTACCATTCTGGTACTTTTTATAGAAAAATTATTTAATTTAACAAGACTGATTTATTGCCTTTTGCGTATATGGACCAACGATTCCATCAATAACAAGTGGTTCTAATGAAGGAATAAGTTTATTAAGTCTTTCTTGTAGTCGCTCTACTCCTTGCATCGTCAACGGTCCAAAGATACCATCAACTGGACCTGCGGCTTGTGTATATTCATCTCCCAAAATACGATTAAGATGTGATTGTAGTAATTTTACTTGAGTAATTACTGATTTATTATAACTACTATATTTATTTTCACGGTCTCCTATTTTCATCAAATTGTTCACCTGTAATTCTACTGAACATTGATTTCCAGCTAAAAAATTTTTATTTTCAATACCAATTCCTGTTATTAAATTATATGTACATAACGACTGTTGGTGACGTCCAAAATTTGAATAATTAAGAGCGGCTAAGTCCTTACATACATATGAAACTTTTGATCCTCCTGAAGAGGGTACAGAAATATTTTCGGTTGTTACTGAAAATATGTCTGTAACACCTCCTATATCAAGAGTAAGATTTGTTTCTGTAGAATATAATCCTGATGACGTTTGACGAACAACAACATTGTCACCATTATGTACTAATCCTTGGTGTAAAGTATATGAACCCCCATTGATAGAATATTCGCAAAGTGCTGACGTACATAAAGAAATTGAAATTGGAGTTTGTGAATCAATTCCACCTACTGTAATACTATCTGAGGTGACAAGAGCATTTGGTAGGACATCTATCTGATCAGCAAAAATAAAACTATTCGGAATAGAATCCTCGAAATAAGTAAAAATAGTACCACCAGATATAGCCGCAGCTAACTTTGTTCCGTCATCAGAAGAAGTTATAGATGTCCAGTTGCGTGAACCTGCAGATGTTTGTTGATTCCATGTCACTCCCGAATCACTTGAGGTATA
>DYPF01000525.1 GCA_020720105.1 Chloroherpeton thalassium | reverse complement strand
AAAACCCCAAAACCCCAAAACCCCTTAATATTATATCACTAGATCATAATATAAGCAATAATTATATATATAATATGAAAATGGTCTATCAATAATACGCACCTATGTATCCTGCCATATAAATCGTCTAGCAATCAACCACCAGAATAACATTCACCATCAAGAATGTTGACTTATCAATTGCAAACGCGTTAAGGCGAGTTTTTCTAGCGTAAGTCCCAACGATGGCCATTGATCTGATAAACGTCAACTAATACAATGGAGTCTTGAATGATTAATATGTTTGACATAGGCTGGGGCTGATACCCATCGATAGCACGAACATCGATAGCATCAAATACTAAAGAGACTGAAACTGACCAAATCTGTAATAGAATCAATGATGCCCAATTTGAAAGATTAAATTTTAATTGAAGGCCACTTGAAGCACTAGCTAATACCTGACAATAACCACTAATATGCTGAAGCCCGAAGACCCAACGATGCGAATTCTACCTGCTAAATTATACGACTAAAATGGTAATTTGGAGTAACCAATTGTTATTACAAAGTTGGCAAAAAATCAAGCAATTGATATGACATGAATTGCGAGGAAAGGTATTGGGAAAGAGCATGCTAAATGGTCGCCATGCACGAACTGATCTCTGAAGCCTATCCCAAATATCATAATAAATAACCAGCAATAGCTAACAAGTGAGTAAAAGAAGGAAATAGTAAATTGATGCCCAACAAAAACACTCAGGTATAACAGTTAAAGTTAATAAATAGAGATTGAAGACGCTAGCAAGTGCAATTACTGATAAGAGTGCAAGAAAAAGGCAATACTGAATAAGCACTACAATTATATCACAGTTTTGTCGAAGCCGAATCAATTCTCGCTGAATATCTAATCAACGTGAGCGATACCACCGAATGATATTGTGATAAAGGGATGATAGTAACTCAAAAAAAAATTGTATTTGCTAAACGAATCGCTGAAAACTCTAAATATTGGTAAATTTAATTAATTTAATATAAAATATACTTTTATTATTTATATACATTTGGGGTTTTGGGGTTTTGGGGTTTTGGGGTTT
>DYPF01000524.1 GCA_020720105.1 Chloroherpeton thalassium | reverse complement strand
TTTAAATTCAGGACTTTATTTTGTAAAATCTGATAAAGCGAAAATTCAAAAAATATTTATAATTCATTAATATCTAAAAATTAACATCATGCAAAATTTAAAAAATATCTTGATATTATTAATATTATTTAGTATTAATATTACATTATTTGCAGCAGCCGGTTCCGATGTAAATGGAAAATGCCCTCAAGTTCCTACAAAATCATTGGAACGCATATTTAACAGTAATACAACAATTACAGAATCAGCAATTTTAAAAACAAGTAAGAGCAATCCTATTTCGGTTACTTACAGCGATATGTTACAGTTATATCAACCTCAAAACAATTTATTGTATTACTGGACTGATGAGGGTATTTATCAAATGGACATTGGAACAGTTGATTACGAAAATTCGCAAACATGGATTATGTCTGCTTTTCCATTAAATGTAGAACCTACTGGTGATGGAATTCCCATTGAAAACGCACCCGGCAGAAATCATTTTCCTGAGGCAACACATTGTCGGCTTTATAATTACACTGATAACACTGATTCTGAATTTTTTTACGAATATTATGAATTTACAGAAAATGAAATAACTTTGCTGGGGTTTCTTGATACAATACCAACACTGGAATGGAGCGAACACGATAATTATGACGAACTTGTTACTCCGCTTCCGCTTGACATCAACACCGATTTTGAAACCCAAAGCGAAGTAGAATATGTTGATACAATCTATAATCGTAAACAGTATGTTTATACAGAAGGGTATGGAACATTAACTACTCCTTATGGAACAGAAGAAGTGCTCAAAGTTAGAGCTGATGTTTTACTTACAATTTACGACTTAAATTACAATATTATAGACGAATACGAAACTATTTATATTACATTTTATTCCAAACAAGGTACAAGATTAGTCCTTGAGTTAGAAGAAGGTTCTACAGCAACAGGTACAGTAAATGTGGTAGATGTACAGTTTGAGAGTATAATTCAAAATCCTGCATTTATAGAAAACATCGAAACCAAAGTTGAAAATTTTTGTTATCCAAATCCCGCAACTGATATTCTTAATTTTCAAGAAATTGGAAA
>DYPF01000523.1 GCA_020720105.1 Chloroherpeton thalassium | reverse complement strand
GCAATTATAAACATTAGTACTACAAGTGCCTCTATTGGTGGCAATATAACTAGTGAAGGTAGTTCAACTATTATTGAAAGAGGAGTATGTTGGGCTACTACCCAAAACCCAACCACGGCCAATAGTAAAACCAGTAATGGTAAAGGTACAGGCATTTTTAGCAGTGATTTAACCGGACTAACAATTAATACCACCTATTATGTAAGGGCTTATGCAACGAACAGCATGGGCACATCGTATGGAAACGAAGTGAGTTTTACAACCCTTGATGCCCCATTTCCAATAATCGGTTTGGTTGCTTACTACCCCTTTAATGGCAATGCTAACGATTTAAGCGGTAATGCCAATAACGGTACTGTAAACGGTGCCACACCCACAACCGATAGAAAAGGTGTTGCTAGTGCTGCGTATAGTTTTAATGGAACAAATACTGATATTACTATCCCACACAATAATGTTCTTAATGTTTCAAAGGTTACAATTTGTGCTTGGATATATTGGGATGGAAACCTTATGATCCCTTTCATGATAGGTAAAAATTTTGAGGAATTGGAAATCCACATTAATTCAACGAGTTCAAATGTTCAAAATATTCGTTTTATACCTACTTCACAGATATATTTAGATGCACCTGCAAATAGTTTTTTGCCAAATGTCTGGAATCATATTGCATGTATTTATGACCCGTCTACTTCGTTTGCTAAAATTTATATTAATGGTACGGCGGTTGCAGTAAAAAATAGTAGTTTAAAACCCTTATCAACTCCAATAACTGCTTCAACTAAAGTTTTGAATATTGGTAAAAGAATTGGCAATACAAGCTCAAGCTATTTAAAAGGTAAAATTGACGAAATACGTATTTACAATCGTGTATTAAGCGCAAGTGAAATACAATTGCTGTACAATGAATAAAATTATAACCCTTCATTTTTTATAGAGCAAATTAAATCGAAATTCATAAAAAAATATAAAATGCCGTGCAAAAATACCTGCACGGCATTTTTATTTAAATCGGTGTGCTGTGTAATTAGTGTTTCTTAGAAAACTCTCATTTTTTAGAATTGAATATATTCTGTA
>DYPF01000522.1 GCA_020720105.1 Chloroherpeton thalassium | reverse complement strand
CCCCAAAACCCCAAAACCCCAAAACCCCAATTATTATTAATAATATTTTAATTATTTATGTAAATATCTAATTAATAAATTCATTAAATAAAATATAAATTAATAATAGCCATAATGCTTAAATCGTTAGTAAATCAACTATAAAGACTGTCTAAGCATTCAAAAAGAATGTTTTCAGAGAAAATTATCGGTATTGACCTAGGAACAACTAACTCTTGAGTAAGTGTGGTTGAGGGGTAGACTCCAAAAGTAATTGTCAATAGCTAAGGATTTAGAACTACTCCCTCAATTGTCTCGTTTATGTAAGATGGGCAAAGATTAGTTGGTATTTCTGCAAAAAGGCAAGCAATACTGCAACCATTAAATACTATTTACTCTGCCAAAAGATTAATTGGTAGAAAAATCTAAGATCCAATGGTTGTTAAAGATAAAAAAAATATGCCTTTTAAAATTGTATCAGCAAGTAATGGAGATGCATGGGTTTAAGTTTTGGGAAAGCAATACTCACCCCAGCAAATTGGAGCATTCGTTCTTATGAAAATGAAGGAGACTACATAAGCATACTTTGGGCATCCAGTAAAATAAGCTGTAATCACTTGACCTGCATATTTTAATGATTCACAAAGGCAAGCAACAAAAGATGCTGGAAAAATTGCTGGACTAGATGTTAAAAGAGTAATAAATTAACCAACTGCTGCTGCATTATCATTCGGAATTGACAAAACTGATGGAAAAATCATTGCAGTATATGACTTAGGAGGAGGAACCTTTGATATCAGTATTCTAGAAATTTCTAGTGGTGTATTTTAAGTCAAGGCAACTAACGGAGATACGTCTCTCGGAGGTGACGACTTTGATGCACAAATACAGAGATTCTTGATTGAAGAATTCAAAAAAACTAATGGAATTGATCTTTCTAAAGACATAAATGCCATGCAAAGAATAAGAGAAGCATCCTAAACTGCTAAGATTTAATTAACATCGTCGCAAACTGCAAACATAAACCTACCATATATAACAGCCACATCCTCAGGGCCTAAGCATTTGAATTACACATTAACAAGAGCAAAGCTGAGAC
>DYPF01000176.1 GCA_020720105.1 Chloroherpeton thalassium | reverse complement strand
GAGACTATATTGAATACTATAACAATGAAAGAATTAAAGTTAAACTAAAAGGACTTAGTCCGGTTAAGTTCCGTACTCCGTCCTTATAATTCATTTTTTTTCAACTTTTTGGGTGCAGATCAAAAATCAATGATTTAGTAGAACAGACGTCCTCGTCTGTTTATGAAAATGACTTATGATAAAATCACTTATAATTTAATTAGGATGTATTTTTTGCTTTTTTACTTTTGAATGGTTTCTTCGGTAATTGTAAATAAATTAGGATCTTCAGAAACACCATCAATAAATTCGCGAATTTGAGGCTTTATAAAAATATCAGTATCACCTTTGCTTTTAATAGCAGTTGCAATTGTTTTATTAAATGAGCTTAATGAGCCGAATTTATTTAGAATAATCAAGTTTTCTTGCTTAATTATGCAATTTCCACTTTTAAAATTTCCAGTTTCTTTTCTAATTTTATACCCTAAAGATTTCGCAATTTCTAATAGTTCATCGTAAAGTAAATTAGGTTTCATCTGCATATTGCAACTTATTTTTGAACAAATTAGCGATTAAGTGAATTCAATGCAAATTCAAGATTGTTACTAATATTGAGAATACTATCTGTCTTGGTAATAACAAAAATGTTTGCTAAGAAATCGGGAACGCAGCAAATCACAATTTTACCGTTACTTTTAGTAAATTTCTCATCTTGTTTAAGCAAAATACCTAATGCTATAGAACTAAAATAGTTCACATCTGATAAATCAATAATAACTTTATTCTTATTGGCATTAGCATATAAATCAAGTTGCTTTTCTAAAAAGTCAGTTTCGTCTTCGCCCACGAATTTTCCGTGTAGATGGAAGTAATAATAATTTTCTTTTTCTTCAATATTAATTTTGTCAGATAATTTCATTTTCAAATTCACAAGTTTGATAAAAAGTAAAAAACGAAAATACAAAAATTTAATTACAAATTTGTTTATATTAATTTAATTTTATTTGCGTTTGATTATTTTCACAAATATTAATATCAATGCAATCACTGTAATAACAAGCACTCCCAAGCCTCCCCACAAAAAAACTTGATTTTGGGATAAGAAATAGGCGAATAAAAATAATCCACCCGATAAAGCATTGAAAATTGCAATAATCAAAATTGCACTAATGTATTTTTTCCTAAATTTTTTGTCCATCTCCATAATCTATTCGCTCCACCATTTCAAATCTAACTCGGCAAACACAGAATCCCGCGATTCGACTTCCTCTAAATACAGCAACTCTTCCGATGAGATTTCTACTTTATTCGTTATTATATTTTGAGCAATCTCACATAATTTATTGAAATCTGAATGATGATAGAAAAATCTTTGCTCTGCATAATCTTTAGCCGATAAAGTATGAATCAAAAATTGCCAATCTGATGAATGTAATAGCATTAATTCACGCAAGGCTTGGGTGAGCAATCTTTTTGAAATTTCAGATAAAGCATCTAAATTTATTTCTTTCAATAAATTATGAAATTTCAACTCATCATTGTAGATAAATTCCCAAGTCCACTTATTTTGTTCATTTATCCATACATCGTGATTATTATTCTCGCCCCATGAGCCTTCGGGTATTTTTATTACTTCTTGTGGGTTGATTATCTCAAGTTGATCATTAGCTTTGGACATTTTTACCCAAGGTGAATTATTAAAGCCACGAATCAAAGCACGAATAAATTCGGGTCCCTCAAACCACCAATGTCCAAACAACTCCGTATCAAAAGGAGTGGTTAAAGTAGCAAATTTACCAGTAATATTATGATAATAATTCACTGAATTTTCTATTTGATGAATAAAATGATTAACTTGCAAATCAATCTTTTTATATATCCAATCTGGATGGTACAAAGTTTTGTACATCATATCAGCTTTATTATCAGTAACACGCCAATATCTAAGATATGATTTTAAATGTTTTTTGTGGAAATCTAAATAATCTGGTTCTCCTGGATAGCCCGCTTCCCCACTCCATACAAGCATAGATAAATCACTGTGTCTGGTAAAAATTGTGGCAGTACCTTTACTAACATCATCACCAGAAGCTGTTAAAAATAGACGTAATGGACTTTTATCAAAATTCCAAGGTGTATGTTTAAAATATGGAGATAAAACTGTATTGAAGAATTTTTTCTCGTTATCAAAAGCACCTATTGGCTGAGAACGTTCCAATAAATCTTGGTCTGTAACAAAATACTTTAAATTATATTTTGCTAAAACTTCCTCAACACCTTTACGGGAATGTGGACTATTAAAAGGTTGCACTGGAATTGCTGAATGCCATTCGTAGGCAGGACGGTAAGCACATTCAGGTAGCCATATACCTTTTGGGTCTCTACCGAAGTGTTTGCGATAATTCTCCACAGCTGCGTGAACTTGCAAATCTACAGTTTTATCGAAGCCTAAAAGTGGCATATAGCCGTGCGTAACTCCGCAAGTCATAATTTCTATTGCGTCTCGGTCTTGCAATTTCTTTAAACTTTGAATAATAGAACTATCGTATTTCTCAAGAAAATCACGTTTTCTGTCTGCAAACCAGTTTTCCCAATACTCTGTTAGCCAAATATGATGTGGGTCGTAACCCCATCGTTTAAAATCTTCCCGATCTATGCGGGCAGCTTGGATTTTATCATCACAATAATTAACAAAAATATTCTTAAAATCGGGATGTTCCATTTGTTCGCATAAAATTGGAGAAATATCCAATGTTACATTCGGTGTAATTCCTTCGTTCAAACTATCATTAAATACATTCAATAGAGGAATATAGCATTCAGCAACTGCTTCGTTTAGCCAATCTACTCCGTGTGGAGCAGTACCGTGATGTAAAACAAAAGGTAAATGAGTGTGCAAGATTAAAACATAATTTCCATTGTGCATAATTTTCTTAATTTAGTTATTTCCAATACAAAATTAAACAAATAAATTCTATTTGATTATCTATTTGATTAAAAGTTATAAAAAAAAGGATTGCCTTTAATTCGGACAATCCTCATATTTACTAATTCAAAAGAAAATATTATTCTACTTCGGCTTGAATGTCCGAAGCTCGTTTGCCACCAAAAGAAGCAATAATCTCATCATCATAATAATCAGCAATTATCGCCACTGAATTTAGTGCTACAATAAACTCGTTTTCATCTAAGTTCTTGCCTGCAACTGAATACGAGAAAGTTACTGTATCATCAAATAACAATCCAAAACCACCAAAGTGTAGTTCTGAATTTTTACGCAACAAGTAATACATCAAATCAGGATTAATTTTGGTTTCATATACAACATTTGCAATAAATTCAACAGCACAATCATCTTCGGTAAATGGACGAACCACTATCATTACTTGGCTTGAGCCGCGAGTAACTGTGTAAGTGTAATCATCAAATTTCACATATTCGTAATTACTATTATCTAAAAAGTTAACAACTTTATTAGCTGAATTTATTAAAATATCATTGTTTGTAGTCATAAGGGCACCCTCTTTTGTCAAATTTGAAATATCGTTCATAATCACTCCTATTCATTATCACTTTTTGGTAATAAACCCATCTTTGCTTTTAATGCAAGTAATTCCATATCTGCCGAAGTGTTAGACTCTAATTTCTTGAATTCGTCTTCCAAACTTGAGTTTTCGCCTGCTAATTGCTCAAATGCTTGTGCTTCTGCTTCCAATTTCTCAATCTTCTGCTCGAATTTGTCAAATTTCGAGAAAGCATCACTACCCACACCACTCATAGATTGAGCTATTTGTTTTTGTGCTTTAGCAGCTTGGCTACGAGCAATCAATGTGCTTTGACGCATACGAGCTTCGTCTAATTTTGCTTTCAACTTATCCAATTGAATGCGTAAATTTTGTGTAGTTGCCACTGCTTGCTGATGCAATGGAATTAAATCTCCAGAGTTCCTATCGAAGAGGCTTTTTCTTTCTAATGCTTGTTTTGCTAAGTCTTCCCTACCTGCTGTAAGTGCTTGTATTGCTTTGCCTTCCCACTCTTGGGAATCTTTCTTAGCTTTTTCAATTTTCTTATGCAAACCAACTTCATTTGCAATTGCTTGAGCAACAGCCAATGTAGTTTTGTTAACGGATTCTTCCATCTCGATAACCATTTGCTTAATCATTTTCTCTGGATCTTCGGCTTTGTCGATCAAATCATTGATATTAGCTTTAAAAATATCGGTCATTCTTGCAAATATACCCATATAAATCTCCAATTAATTAAAATTTATTTAATTTTGTAATTAGTTAAACGAATTAATTTTAAAATTAGTAAAAAATGGACAATAAACAATTTCTTGACACTCTAATGAGTAAATTACCACAAATGAAAAAAGTATCTGCCGAAACAAAAGCCAAAGCTGAGGACTTTACTTTAACAATCAACGGAGCAGCAGGAATGGTGCGTGTTAAAATTCACGGCTCTCGTAAAATAACTTCAATTGAAGTTTCAGACGAACTTTTAGAAATGAATGATAAACAAATGTTGCAAGATATTTTAGCATCAACCGTAAATGCAGCATATTTTGAAGCCCAAAAGAAAGCTGAAGAAAGAATGATTGAAGTTATCCCTGCTAATTTTAAATTTGAAGATTTTCTCGATATTTAACCCAATTTCTATTAATTCTCACTCTTAAGCATTTATTTATGGTTTATTCCTCCGAAAATATCGAACGCCTCGTTAAAGTTTTGTCTTCATTGCCTTCAATAGGTAGAAAATCTGCTCAAAGGCTTACTTATCATTTGATTAAATCAGATCCAACATTCATTGATAATTTTGTTGATGCTCTTATAGGACTAAAAAACAATGTTCATTTATGTAAAATATGTTTTAATTATACTGAAGACGAAATTTGCCCAATTTGCGCTTCTGAAAAAAGAAAGCGAAATATAATATGTGTTGTAGAACAACCTGCTGATGTGCTTGCAATCGAAAAAACAAATGAATTTAATGGCACTTATCATATCCTGCACGGCGTTATGAATCCATTAGATGGCATTTCTGCGAATGATATTAAAATTCGGGAACTAATCCAAAGAATTTCAAATATTGAAGAAGTGATTTTAGCATTAAATCCAAGCATTGAAGGCGAGGCAACTTCCCAATATATTGCAAAATTACTCCGCCCATTTGAGATAAAAATAACCCGTATCGCAAGCGGAGTGCCAATTGGTTCATCGCTTGAATTTACAGATGAACTTACTTTGTCAAAAGCAATTCACAGCAGAATACCCTTTTAACTATGATTATTTTTTTAATAAAATTTAATTTTAATCCTTTTAACTATGATTATTATGTTTAATATGATGCCTATGATTTTTAATAGGATATGATTAAAAAAATAAATGCTCAAATTTAAAGTAAAGTAATCATCGAAATCATACTAATCATTTAAATCATAGTACAGACTTTAACTATGATTATTATGATTAATCTGATGCCTATGATTTTTTAATAGGATATGATAAAAAAAATAAATGCTGAAATTTAAAGAAAATTAATCATCGAAATCATACTAATCATTTAAATCATAGTA
>DYPF01000175.1 GCA_020720105.1 Chloroherpeton thalassium | reverse complement strand
CATCGCACATTCACACCTTTCGCTGTGCTCAGGTATGAATAAAGCGGGTTAACAGTCACAGTCTAAAAATGCTTTGCAGAGGGAATAAGATTTACCGATTATACCATTTCGTGAATAAACTCTCCAAATAAAAGGATGCGCTTACTATTGGCTTTATTGAAAAGTAAATATAAAATAGACTAGGGCAAACGCATTTTAGATTACTTAAAGTTTTATGAGCAGAAAATAATTAGTACAAAAAGCCAAATAACCAAAGTGGAATTTTATTTTGATAGCCATATTCAATGTCATCGGCAGCAATAAAAGAGTTCTCAATTCCGGCAATCTGCTTTCGATTCTTGGTTTTTCCACCAATTTCAAATAAAAATTTGTTATCAATCAAAAAATCGCCCACTTTAGGGTAGGTAACTGAATGCATCACGGTTAACTGGCTAAGGAAAAAAGTCTCCCTAATATTCCCTTTCTCCGTTAAAACGCCACCAAACGCGTATGCCATATTGGTGTTACCCAGATATAATTTTTCGGGCTTGTTTAAATAATTTATGCCGGTGGCATCGGTTCCCAGCCATTGTATTACTTGGGCTTTATCTAAATAATATAGATATTTCAATAGCGTTTCGCGGGTAGTCCCGGTTTGAGCGGA
This sequence comes from Chloroherpeton thalassium, assembly GCA_020720105.1. Lineage (GTDB taxonomy): Bacteria > Bacteroidota > Ignavibacteria > Kapaibacteriales > UBA2268 > GWF2-33-9. The sequence continues at coordinate 4,918 of DYPF01000175.1, read as the reverse complement.
TAGCTTTTCAATATTTGGTTTGTATGGAACAATTTTGGACAATACCGCTATCAGTTTCTTGATTTTTAAAATGGCATTAAAATCAATATTATGTATAGCGGGTAAATCAGTTTCAACAACAAGATTTACGGTGTTTATTAGCTGTTTTAAATAATTGGTACCTGTGGATTTGAAAAATGGATAATACCCTTCGCGCAGATATTCATCGAAATAGGAAAACGGCTTAATCTGCCCCATTATTTTGGCACTCAGTTCATTGTGATTGTTAAGTATATCGGTTAATAGGAGTGTGGGAAGTTTTAAATGATATTTAAGTTCTAAAAACTCACGAAACGATAAGCCTGCCAAATGGAATACCATTGCCCGGCGGCTTAAGTCATGGGTTCCTTTGTGGATTTCAAGTGCCGAAGAGCTTGTAAATACCACATTTAAATCGGGAATAGTATCGTAGATATTTTTAAGTTCCTGCGACCAGTTGGGATATTTGTGCACTTCGTCCAAAAATAAATGGGTGCCGCCTTTTCTATGAAAATCTTCCGCAAAATAAATCAATTTGTTTTCAGTAAAATAAACATCATCGAGGCTAACATACAACCCTTTGTCTATAGCTTTCAAACTTTTTAAGTGCTGAAGCAAAAGAACAGTTTTGCCGCTTCCGCGGGCACCCGATATGCCAATTAATTTATCGTCCCACGAAATATCATTTGCAATGTACCGTTGAAATTCCATAGGTGTCCGGCGCACTGTTTCATTCGAAATCCTAATTAACCGTTCCATATAGGTATTTTTGTTCAAAGGTAATCAAATTCATCATTCAATTTGCAAATATGTTATAATATTTCACAAATGCATTTGTGATAATTAGCTAATTAATGGCAAGTGCAATATTGAAATGTAGTTAGATAGTCGAACGTGAAAAACCTACAAATTTTTTATTCTTTGTCCTTTTGCTTGACCAAAAGGACCAAAAGTCAAGCGAAATTTCCGAATTTAGATAATTCTATAACTTCTCCGAATCACCTTCTGCGATAAAGAGCATCTGTTGTTTTCCAATTGAAATGGCTACTATTCAGGAATTATATAAATTCCACACCAAATTTCGCAGGCCCACCGCACCGGTATAGTTTAACATGGTACTTAAGCATTAAAATCAGTTAACAGTAAATATGCATTACAACTTTTTATGCGTATACCAGTTTAAAAGAGAATATAAACTAGGTAAATTCTACCAGAAAATTAATTAAAGATGAAAACACATAAAAAAACATGCCTTAAAATATTTCATGTGCAAAATATTCAATATATTAACTTACTCAAAATCACTTTTTCACGCTTGACTAACTATTGTAAAAGAAAGCCCCGCATGACAGAGCTTTCAATCAATTTAATTAAATTAAATATTTATTTTACAATTTTTTGAGCTTCGGAATTATTAACTTTTATATAATAAATTCCACGAGCCAAGTTGCTCACATCAATTATGGTTTCGTTTTCAATTAGTCTAAATCTTTGAATACTATTTCCAATACAATCGTAAATAACCATGTCAGCATTTATCTTCTGTATTTTCACATGAAGCTTACCCGTTACAGGGTTTGGATAAATGTTGAAGGAATTGTTATTTTCAGACACTTCAATTCCATTAACGATTACATTTAAAGTATTGGAAACATCGGAGCTACAGCCTAAAAGGGTGATAACGGCAATCTTGGAGAATAAATTAAAACTTTCTTAAAATGCTGGAGCAAGATTTCGTATTTGCTATTATTGCCATGCCCTTTAAAACCATGTATGTTAATAATTATTATAGTTGAGTTTAAGAATGTCGAAATATCAAGCCTAAATTATATACAAGCTGATTTTTTGCAGCTTATGAATCCTTTTTTTCTGATGACTCAATCTTTTTAACCGCTTCCTCTTTTAATTTATCCATTTGCATGCGAAAAAAATATTCCGTAAACACCCTTGAGGCATCGGCTTTGTTTGCTTTAAACAAAAACCACTTATTTAAAACAAACAAAAGAACAGCTACAATAAAATACATTAAAGCCCCAGTATAAACATGTAAAACAATATTCAAAATTGAAAATAAAAGCATGAATACTGAAGACATTCTTAGTACAAAGGACCAAGAAATTAAAATATGAATTCTTTCGTACGAACTAACATTCAACCACTTAATGTTTTCTAAAATGGCTGTTTTGCTTTCGAAGGACATGTATTTATAGTAAGCTTTTTCTTCCTTTTTATTCTTCCACGGATATTGAACATCTTTTTTCAATTTCAAGCCTTCGAGGGTTTTATCATCTAGCTCAAACAACAATACAAAATCAGGATATGATTTAATTAAATCAATAAATTCATCGATTAAGCCGGGATTATAACTCATAACACTTTTTTTGAGAATTAATTAAATGATAACCTTCGTTTTATAATCTGATTTTGTTTCTGGTCAAATATCAAATAGCCCGGTCTTTCATCCTCATCGCGAGGCTGACCTGCACTGCCAACATTTATAATGGTTCTTTTATGATGAAGTTTGTGTATATCATTTACAAAAGGTACAATTTCCAAACAGCCACTTCTAAGTTGGTAAATTTTAAATCGATGCGAATGACCCACAAAAGCGATTTGTTCCTTAAACTGGCGAAATGATTCAATAATATCTTGAGTTGAGCAATAATTAATATACTGACTAAAATCATCCGGTGGCATACCATGTACAAAACGCATGTTGTTTTCACAAATACTATCAGGTAATTCGGTTAAATATTTTAACGACAGATTATTTAAAATGGCCTTATTTTGAAACAATTGCATTTTTGCTTCTCTCGTAAATTCAAATGCAAAATGTGAACTTACCAAAGCATCATCATGATTTCCCATAACCGACTTTACGTTATTTCCGATTAAGAGTTGAATTACTTCATTAGGTTCTGCACCATAACCAACTGTATCGCCTAAATTATATATGCCATCAACATTAAACTGCTTAATATCGTCCAGCACCAATTGCAAGGCTTGCAAGTTTGAATGAATATCGGAAATAATGGCAACTTTCATTTATCGTTTAAAATTATAAGTTTATTAATTCTAAAAACTTCAATGATTAATTGCTTCTAAGAAATTCACTAATCAATATAGGGCTGTATAAACAATTCATAGCTTCTTAATTCAAGGCAACACAAGTTCCCAAAAGGCTTTGTTCTATCGTAACATCCATTATCTAAATAAATTACATTACCTCTTGTTGATATTTGTTCTTTTATTAAGCCAATAGGTTTTTTTGAATGCCCTTTAATAATAGGTTTTCCAGTATTGTTTTGGGTTTTCATCGAAATGCTACTCGTCCAAAGCATACAACGGAAATCTTCAAAAGGATTTGGAATATTAAAATTAATGCCGGCATGAACAAGTATAGCATCCTGTAACTCAATATAGTAATGCATTTCATCAAAGAATGTCTGGTATTTTGGCAACAATTTGCCGGTATTATCCTTTAGGCGATGCCAATCCTCCATGGTGGCACTTTCATGAATTTCTTCGTGATTCCCTTTCAAGCAATAAACATTATACCTGTTTTTGAGGTCAATTATGTATTCAATAACTTCGTTAGAACGGGGACCACGATCAATATAATCGCCAAGAAAAAAAAGCGTGTCATGCTCGGTAATTTTTAATTGATTAACTAATGCGCTAAGCGTTTTATTACACCCATGTACATCGGCAATAACATATCGCTTGCCTTGTGGGTGATTATTCGTCAATTTTAAATGCTTCATTAAGCAATTCTACTTTGGCAAAAAAAATTACTTAAAAATCCTATATAAAAGCCGCTCCCACCAACTTTCTTTCATTACTTTATCCATTTCACTTTCATATTTACCACTTGCAACCTGTCGATCTATTTCTTTATCCATTTTCTCAGCCTCTTCTAACATATTTTTAGAAACCAAATGTTCCAATGTCTTTTTTTGCTTAGATTCGCTCATACTATTAATCATTTAATAAAAAATTGTTTGTTAAAGGATATATAATTTTTTGACCCCCCTCAAATATTATTTAGAACAGTTTGAAAATTTTTGATTGTAATTTTACTAAATACGGATTCGCCCAATTCATTTTTTAAGGTACTTATATTATTCAAATACCATCTTTCATTATCTATACCGCTGTCAAATGCACTCATAACGGGGAAGTCTGTTCCAAATAATATTTTATCTTCAAAACCACTTTCAATATTTTTTTTAATATCACTTATTGGAGTAAATGCAGTATCACAATAGGCGTTAGGGCAATTTTTTAAAATATTAATTGTACCTGCAACAGGACGGCTATGTGCTAGAATAAAAGTAATATCCAAATTGTTTTTGCATATAGCTTTGTAAGAAAAGGCATAGCTCTCTTTTCGGCCTCCAGTATGAAACATAATAGAAAGTTGCTTTTGGCGTGCAATATTAATTAAGCTTTGTATAGATTTAGGATACTTATGCCAATCATGAAAATAGCCATGAACCTTTAATATTTTATATGGCAATTGGTTAAGCATCGCATAAATGTCATTCTTTTTTGTTTTAGGGTGAACCCATAAAATTGGAATTATTTGCTTATCATACTTTTCGATTATTTTCAGCATAACTTGATGGGATTCAAAAACATTATCTCCATTTTTGGTTAATGTTGGCATCAGACCAATTTGAGTTACCCCCAACTTTATTAAATTCCCAATCACCTGTTCAGGATCATAATAATTGTTGTAAAACTGCCCGAAATGAGTATGAATATCAATCATATATTATCATGATATTGCAATTATTGAATATAAGGTAAGTCCAACCGAAAGTAGCCCAATAAAAACAGCCCATATTGCTAATCGGAAGGCGATGCGTGTAGAATGATTTGGATGGTTCCACATAAA
>DYPF01000521.1 GCA_020720105.1 Chloroherpeton thalassium | reverse complement strand
CGACCATAGCGCAAAACCAAACCAAATGAACAATAGTATATACACAATCGTTAGCGGTTATCAAAACGAGACGGAAAAGCAAAATAATGATAATGCTAACTTTTTAAATAAATCAATATGTTAAATTTTAAAAAGTTCAAAAGATGAAAAAGTTCACAATGTTTTTAGTAGCCTTAGTTTTGTGCGGGCTAATGACAAATGCACAAGTAAATTTACAAAATGGTTTAGTCGCTTTCTACCCGTTTAACGGAAATGCAAACGATGAAAGTGGTAATAATAATAATGGAACTGTTGTAAATGGGGCACAATTAACAGCAGATAGATTTGGAAATGCGAATAGTGCGTATAGTTTTGAACCTACAAAATACATCCAATTAAATCAACAAATGATTAATGGAGCATTTTCTGTATCTTTTTGGACAAATATTACAGTTGATGGTGGTTGTATTTTTTCAACTGGGATAAGACATGGAGATTGGGGAAATGGAGCAAGTTTACTATATAATGTTTCAAATTCAACATTTAGTTTCCAAATATTTCCGGAAAGTGCAGGAGTTGTTTTTTCACCAATCCAATCAATCAGTGACGGTAATTGGCATAATGTTGTTGTTTCCTGGGACGGAACAACAAATTTGGATGGCATCAAATTCTATATTGACAATATTTTTATTGGTCAATCAGCCAGTGCATCAGCTAATTTTAATTGGAGTAATTACAATTTTAGTTTTGGTCATGGAACTGACGGCGGCTATGATTATCAATTTAATGGACTAATTGATGACGCAAGAATTTATAACAGAGCAATTAATTCTGACGAAGTTCAGGTACTTTACTATGAAGGTAGCGGAGAAACTATATCAACATCAAATCAAACCGCCACCGTTGGAAGAACTATTGAAATTCCTGTAAACACAAGCGAATTAGTAACAAGCGACAATGTAATTGCTTACCAATTTGATTACAACTTCGATAATACAAAATTGGAATACATTGGAAATTCGTTAGTTGGAACTTTGGCAGAAAACGGCACTTTGCAAGTAAACCCGACAACAAATAAATTATCATTTGCTTGGGCTCGTGGAACGG
>DYPF01000520.1 GCA_020720105.1 Chloroherpeton thalassium | reverse complement strand
CTGTCTAAAAAAATCAGAATATCCGTTTTATTAATTCAGTTCAGAACTAATCAAGTCATGATTTTGCAAACCGTGTCTTGCCCAGAAAAGGCACCAATTTTTGCCATTTCAAAGTAAGACACAGGTGGCAGATTAGATTTCTATTCCTCAAGCACACTTCTTGTGCAAGCAGTAATCTTAAGTGAATCATTATGAGTTATTTCAACAATAAAATATTTATGTTCTTCCCAGAATATTTTATTTCCAACATGAAGATTCTCAATTGCCCATTTATAATTATGAATTTCATGTTTTTCCTTTGCAAAGTCAAAGGATGATATTGTTTTACTTTGTGATATTGGACTAAAAAGCAAACCAAATAATTCCAAATTTGACGAATATGAAAAAAAATACAATGAGTCGGAAGAATTCAAAGTGAATTTTCTCATCCCATTCTGATTGTTTTCAAAAAGAATATAAATGGATTTCTCTGTTGTCTGTGCATCATTGAGTAAGATTGATGAAAATAAAATCAAGATAATTATAAGTTTATTCATAATAAGTTAATTACATTGTTTCACTCCACTATTTATAATATCCCAGATATTCCTTATTTGATTCTTCTTATCTTGAGATAGACTATTCCAAGCTGTTGTACTGTATAAGCCGTGCCATGATAATGCTTCATAATAGCTAAGTGGGTATTTATAACCATCGAAGCCCGCAAGTGCTTTGCCCATTTCTTTAATGTAGAAGTCAGCAATAATGTTATGATCTGCAAGGTTACTGCTAATATAATGTTTATAATATGCCTTAATTCTTTCTTCAAATCCTTCATTTTCAAATTCTTCAAACCCTCCTGCTTGATCTATTTTCTGACTTATTTTTGCATGAATTGTTTCATGCAAAATTGTCCTTGCTAATGAAACAGGCGCTTCCTTATCAAAATAAAACGCATTTATACTTATAATAGATGTATTTGAAGATAGATTATAATTATGTACAGCATTTGGTATCACACCTGCTTCTCCGGCTGGAAGATTTGCAACAACTTTATAAGTTAAATCATATTTTTCAGATAACTTAAAAGCTGATTGTAAGTTTTTTAATA
>DYPF01000519.1 GCA_020720105.1 Chloroherpeton thalassium | reverse complement strand
GAAAGGATTTCAATTAGCCTGTCTAATTCAGGATAAGCTTCAGGACTCAATCTGCTTTCTTTTTCATCGAAATTCAAATTGTTTATTGGTATTTTTTGACCTGATTTAAAGCTTTGTGTAAAATCTTCGTCCTGTTTCTTATCATAAATAATAAAATTTTGATCTTTTGAACCTTCTGTTACTTTTTTCATACCTATATTCAAAGTGAAATTCTGAATAGAGATAATTTGTTCATAATACAGGTTTTCTTCATGCATTTGATATCCGGGCGCCTCAACTACTATTCTGTAATTATCGTTTGCAGCATAGGATATCGAATAATTTCCACTTAGGCTGTTCGAAGAGGTTTCTGAAACCACTTTATTTGTTGTATTATCAATAATTTTAACGGTGGCTTCAACCGGTTGCAAAGAAATCTGATGTTCAATCCTACCGGCCAATGTTGTTTTTCTGATTACTTTCAGATCGTCCTTTATTTCATCTTTTGTAATGTCTGTATCAAAATTGATTTTCCTTTTTTTCTCGCTAAATACAAATGTTACTTTGAATTGTTTGTATCCATTGAATTTTACAATATATTCTTTTTGCTGTAAATCAAATGTCTCAGACATAACATTATTAATTCGTACAATATAATGGTCAGCTACCGGAGTATATAATACAAAATTGCCATCTTTATCTGATAGTGCTGAATAGGTATTTCCTTTGGTGTCTTCGGCTACAACCCTGATATTTGAAATATCCTGTGGACCAAGACTAGAAAGTGGATCCCTGCTAAGTACTATAGAACCTATAATTTTATTATATTCGGAGTATGGTATATCAACAATTCTATCCTGATCCATAACCAATGGTTCACTCAACTCATTACGCGAAAAATTTCCAACTATATTGCCAATGAGCATATATCGGATATTGTACTCTCCATCCGGAATATTTGTGTATTCAATCAAACCTTTTTCATCAGAAAGCAATTCTTCAGTTGAATATTCACTTCCACTATAATTGATGATTATACTATCAGCATAAATCTTATCAATATTTACCAATACATTGTTTATTCCGGGTTCATTTTCTTCTCTTTTTCTATT
>DYPF01000518.1 GCA_020720105.1 Chloroherpeton thalassium | reverse complement strand
GGTTGATTATGATGATAGGGTTTTGTTTGTGAACAAAAAATTTACTGAAAAACTTGGTTATTTGCCAGAAGAAATTATCGGTAAAATTGGCTATGAAACGCTTCTGGAACTAAAAGATCAACAAATAATTAAAGATGCAAACCAAGAGAGGATAAAGAATAAAACAGGACAGTATGAGTTGACTTTTATTGGTAAAGAAGGTCAAAAAATTGATTTTTTAATTAGTGGTGCACCATTGATTGACTCCGAGGGGAACAGTATTGGTTCAATTGGCACTATGACTGATATTACTGAATTAAAAAGTAAGGAGCGGGAATTAGAAATTTATCGTGAAAATCTTGAGCAATTGGTTAAAGAACGGACTGAAGAACTGGAAGCTACCAATGAAGAACTAACAGCTACGAATGATGAATTATACAACCAACGCGAAGAACTTCAAACAACCCTAACGGAATTACACCATGCACAAGATCAGTTGGTTGAATCAGAAAAAATGGCATCATTAGGGATACTTTCTGCCGGTATAGCCCATGAAATAAACAATCCTTTAAATTTTATACAAGGAGGAGTTATTAGCATTGAATCGTATATAAACGACAATATTGAAAATCATTTAGAACCTATGCTGCCAATGATTCAGGGAGTATATACCGGTGTCGAACGCGTTTCTAAAATAGTTACCAGTTTAAACCATTTTAGCCGGCACAACGATTCTGTTAATGAATGGTGTGATATCCACAATATTATTGATAATTGCCTTATAATGCTGCAAAATCAGTTGAAATTTAAAATTGAAATTGTTAAAAACTACACTAATGATTCCTATTCATTACTTGGAAATGAAGGAAAACTGCATCAGGCATTTCTCAACATTCTTTCAAATGCACAGCAAGCTATTGCGGATGTGGGTGTTATTGCCATAACCACAAAAAAAGAAAAAAACAGCTTGATTATTTCTATTTCAGATACAGGTATAGGAATAAAACCAGAAAATTTATCGCTCATATACAATCCATTTTTCACCACCAAAGATCCGGGAAAAGGAACTGGCCTTGGCCTTTCAATAACTTACAATATTATTAAGGAGCATA
>DYPF01000174.1 GCA_020720105.1 Chloroherpeton thalassium | reverse complement strand
AAATGTGTGATTTTTATCAGAACCTCCCCCTTCGTCCCCCTCACAGAGTGGGAATGTTTATCAGAGCCTCCCCCTAAATCCCCCTCACAGAGTGGGAATTATTTATCAGAGCCTCCACCTGACCCACCTGACCCGACAGGTCGGGATCAGTGATGGGGAATAAAAGTGAGGCTGTCTCATTTAGGGGGAGGACAAATTAATTTCGGATTCTTCACTTCGCTTAAGAATGACAATAAGACATTATCAAATTATCAAATTATCATTTCCTTACATTTTTATTCATAATTTTGTAGTCTGTTTATTTTACATTGTATGAATAATCTATTTTATCCAAAATTATTTAGTTTATATAAATCGGGAATTTTAAAACAACAAATTACCAAAGATATTCTTTCTGGAATTGTTGTTGGTATAGTTGCCCTTCCTTTGGCAATCGCATTTGCAGTTGCCTCGGGTGTATCACCCGAAAAAGGTTTAATTACCGCTGTGCTTGCAGGATTAATTGTGTCAATTTTTGGTGGCAGTAGAGTGCAAATTGCTGGTCCAACAGGTGCATTTGTAATTATTATTTATCAGATAATTGAGCAATACGGCACAGGTGGATTAATAATTTCCACTATTCTTGCTGGCATTATGCTTATTGCTTTTGGATTGCTTAATTTGGGTTCTTTACTCAAATTTTTCCCGCATCCGTTAATTGTGGGCTTTACAAGTGGCATTGCTGTTGTAATTTTATCTACACAAGTGAAAGATGCCTTGGGTTTAACTTTGTCATCAATTCCGTCTGAATTTATCGAAAAATGGTGGCTTTTTATATCAAATATATCTCACACAAATTATTGGGCTCTCGGAATTACACTTTCTACAATTCTAATAATTACCTTAACAAAAAAAATATCAGACAAAATCCCTGGTTCATTTGTTGCCATTATTTTAATAACACTTTCAGTACAATTATTCTCAATACCTGTTCCAACAATATCAACATATTTCAGCAATTTATCGGGAAATTTTGCTATTTCTATGCCGAAATTTGACTTTTCCAATATTCAGCATTATTTTGCACCAGCATTGACCATCGCATTATTAGGTGCTATCGAATCGCTACTTTCAGCTGTCGTTTCAGATGGTATGATTGGTTCTAAGCATCGCTCAAATACAGAATTAATTGCACAAGGTTTGGCAAATATAGTAGTGCCTCTTTTCGGTGGAATTCCAGCAACTGGTGCTATCGCTCGCACTGCAACAAATGTAAAGAATGGCGGTAGAACTCCAATTGCAGGCATTGTACATTCTATTGTATTATTACTGATAATGTTATTCTTGGGTAGTTGGGCAAAGCTAATACCGATGGCTTGCTTAGCTGGAATTTTAATAGTTGTGGCTTATAATATGAGTGAATGGCGATCATTCAAAACAATTATGATGGGACCGGTATTTGACCGATTTGTATTATTAGCAACATTTTTCCTTACAGTTCTTGTTGATTTAACTGTGGCTATTGAAGTTGGAATTGTTTTGTCTGCATTATTGTTTATGAAAAGGATGTCGGATATTGCTGATAAAAAAGTGGAAGAATTGCCCGATTCGGACACAATCGAAGACTATTCCTATGTTCCCGATTCGATTTCAATTTACGAGATTGGTGGTCCATTATTTTTTGGTGCAGCTAAAACATACACACAAGTTATCGAGCAATTTGGCATAAAAAGCGATATTCTAATAATTCGGATGCGGAAAGTTCCATTTGTTGACCAAACTGGCATTTACAACCTGAAATCAACCTTAAAATTGTTAAAAAAACATAATGTCCTCATCTTGTTTTCTGGCGTAAATCAAGATGTTCGAAATGATTTTGAAAGATGCAAAATAACTGACTTAATACCTAATGAAAACATTTACGCATTATTTGATGATGCAATAAAATTTGCTATTGAGAAAGTCAATAAAATTAACAAGTAAGGAAATTATGAATTATGTTATCCATTTAGTAATTGTGATTGATGGGATTGAAGATAATAATGAAATCAATTTAATTGAAAAAGAAATTTCAAGTATTTTCGGTTCATCAGAATCCTATAAATACGAAAACTATCCAAAATTTGATAATTCTTATAAACTAAGCTTTACATTTATTGATAATGTGGCTACCAACATTATGGAATATTGTATAATCAAATCGGATTTAATTTGCTCTCCTTGGTTAGTGTATTATTTGCCTGATGAAAATAAGATGGATTTGATATACAATCGAGACCACAATTCACAATTTGGGAAAGATATTTTTTATAAAATTAGATGGGCAAATTTATTTTACCTTAAAGTTTAGTAATTCCAGAAAATTTATTAATTTTGTTTTGCCTAAATATATTTTTCAAACAAATTAAATTAAGGGGGTTTTATGTTAGGTCTAACAGTTTATTTAACTTACAATGGAAACACTTTAGAAGCATTTGAATTTTACAAATCAGTATTGGGTGGCGAATTTTTAGATGTAAATTATTTCAAAGAAATGCCTGCAAGCGAAGGTTACACAGTTCCCGAAGCTGATTTAGAGAAAATTTTGCACATTACATATAAAATTAATGAAACAAGTTATTTGATGGCAAGCGATAGTTCAACATTTAGTGGTGATGCTACTTTTGGCAACAATTTCAGTTTGTCAATTTCTCCAGAATCAAAAGAAGAAGCAGACAAAATCTTTGATGAACTTTCCGCTGGTGGAAATATCATTATGCCAATCCAAGATGCTTTTTGGGGAGCATACTATGGTATGTTTACTGATAAATTCGGTATAAATTGGGCAATTAATTTTGCATATCCACAAGCATAATCCAAAGAATATGAACGAAATCGAAATATTACGAAACAATTTAGAAAAAGCAGGCTCCGAAAAGGGTCGCCAAGCTTCATTGCGATTTTTCAAAGAAGCGATTAAATCTTATGGTATTTTCTCGAAAGATTTAAAGGTAATTTCTTCAGACTTTTACCAAAGTATCAAAGCAAAAAGCAAAGAAGACAAGTTTGAAATTTGCGACCAACTTTGGCAATCTGGTATGCTCGAGGAATCATTTATTGCTTGTAGTGTTTCGCATAAATTGGAAAATGAATATGAATTATCTGATTTCGTCATTTTTGAGCGTTGGGTAAAAGAATATATAAATAATTGGGCATCGTGTGATACTTTTTGTAATCACACGATTGGCTCATTTATGATGAAATTCCCTGAATATTTACCGAAATTATTGGAATGGAGCAAGTCCGATAATCGCTGGGTTAAGCGAGCAAGTGCAGTTTCCTTAATTGTTCCTGCTCGGAAAGGACTATTTTCTGACACTATTTTTCAGATAGCAGATACATTGCTATTGGACAAAGATGATATGGTTCAAAAGGGATATGGCTGGATGCTTAAAGTTTATTCACAATTTGATTTACAATCAGTTAATAGCTATATCACAAAGCATAAAGAGATTATGCCTCGCACTGCCTTCCGCTATGCTATTGAAAAATTCCCACCAGAATTAAGAAAACTTGCAATGCAGAAAAGTTAAAGTAAGGAAATCTTGTATTTGGATTGAACACAATTGGCAATCTTTTCTCACAAAATGATTTGGAAAAAATAATATTCACTCCAATTACTCTAATTTTATTTATCCTAACTTTAATTATTGCGATTAGAAAGTAATTCATTTCAAGATTCGAGTATAGAATTTCAAAAATTTTTCTAATATTTCAATAGAAATTTATTTTTTGTAACAAATTGAAAAGTTCTGTGTCTTAAAGTTTATATGAATTTGTCTTTTATAAAAGAGATTGTTATGAAAAAATTTGTTGTTATAATCTTAGTTTTAATCTCTACCTCTGTGTTATTATTTTCTCAAACTTGGGAAGCAATTAATTTTAATAACAAAGGAAGAATAAACCAAGTTTATTCATATTCCAATTATATTTATGTTAGTTCCTATGGATTAGGGATTTATTATTCACAAGACAATGGAAGTACTTGGACAAAAAGCCAAGTAACTTCAGGTTCGTTTTCGAAATTCATTGTTTTTAATGATTCATTGTATTGTTCCAGTCAGTTTGATGGGATTCTTGCCTCTGATTTACAATTGAAAAATATTACCAAAAAAAATGTTGGACTTTCAAATAATTCGGTTTTGGATTTTATTCTTAACAATAATATTTTTTACTTAAGTTTAGTAGGAAATGGAATAATGTATTCATCAGACACTTGTAATACATGGAAACTATTGGATTCTACAATTCAAAACTATACTATTACAAGCATATCCAAAAATGACAATCTATTTGTAGCCACAGCACTTGGTGAAGGAGTTTTAGTTTCTACAGATAGCGGAGAAAATTGGGAGCTTTGCAAAACAGGTTTACAAGATACTAAACTTAGTGACTGCGAGATAATTGAAAATAAGATATTTGTAACTTCATATCAATCAGGTGTATATATTTCAACTGATTATGGAAAAACATTCCAACAAAAAAAATCAGGATTATTGGATTTAAATATTACTACACTTAGCAGTTCAACAAATAATATAGTATTAGGAACAAACGGAAATGGCGTGTTCACTTCCTCAAATTATGGTGAAAGTTGGACTAAACAAGAACTCACTAATAATATGACAATATATGGACTTGATTTTGCTCAAGATGGAAAATTAATTATAGGTACATCTAATGGTGGTATTATAGTATCTTATGATGGCTATAATTTTTCTCATCCTGTTAATATTACATTTAATAGCCAATCAAATGCAAATGTGCGAAGTTTGGCTGCATTTGGCAATCTGATTTTTGCTGGAAGTGACGATAAAGGCTTAATTCGTTCAGTTGATGAAGGTAATACTTGGTTAATTTCTAATGATGGGTTACCTTTAAATGGGATGTACGATATGGATATGATAGATAATATTCTATTTGCAAGTATTATGAATGATGGAGTATATTACTCAACAAATTATGGAAATACTTGGAAGCCATCTGGATTAGTAAATACTGATACAAGGTCGTTGTTAGTTATCAACAAAGTTCTTTATGCTGCTTCAACAAATAATGGAATTTACAAATCAGCAGATATGGGAAAAACCTGGGAACCTTTAAATGCAGGATTTAATAAAATTGCTGTAGATTTACTTCAAGTGGGTGATACTGTATATATGAGCACTTGGGGCGATGGGATTTATTACTCATCAGATAGCTGTGAAAATTGGAGTAAAATGACCTCTTACACAGGTAATCAATTGGTAGTAACATTAATCATTCATAATGAAAAAATGTATGCTGGCACTTATGGAAATGGATTGTATTCTTACGATTTTAATACAAAAATTTGGACACAGGAAAATTTCGGAGATCAAAATTATGCAATTTTATCGATAGAGAGCAATCTATTTACAGGGAATTGGTCAGGTGGAGTTCATCATCTTAAGAAAAATAGCAATACTTTTGAAAAATTAAGCAATGGACTTACTGGCAATATTATGGCTTTAACAAATTCCAAAAATTATATTTTTGCTGGTTCTTATTATGGGGGAATTTTTCGATTACCATTATCAGTTTTAGGTATCACTGATATTAAAAGTGAGATTC
>DYPF01000173.1 GCA_020720105.1 Chloroherpeton thalassium | reverse complement strand
TTTTATTTGATGATACTTTCATTATTGTCTTGATGAAGTTTCATGTTTTTAATAACAGTTTCTTTTGAAGTGTTCGCATAGCAATATGAACATAAATGACTGCAAGTATTATACATTCCAATGTCTTTACTTATCATACAACCACACGCTTTCCTTTGTCCTTTGTCTTTCAATTTTTCAGCCGATAATTGTTTTTTATCAAATTCATTCGCAAAAAGAGTATTAGATTCAGGTAACTTGCCAAAATTTAGGAAATATATCAATTCCTTGTCATCTGCAAAAATCTGCTTCATAAATTCACCGTCAATACAGCGATTGTGCTCAATATGATATTTTTCCAAGTCAATTTCTTCAGCACAAGTAGCTATTGATATATTCCACCCTTCATTTTTCCAATGTTCCTGTATTTTAGTTAAACCTTCTGCAATCTCATTCATTTGGTTTAAATTAAGCTCTGAACATTCAATTGTATCTCTACTAAATTGAGAACTTTCTTTAACTAGGTTACGTTGTACTTTGCGATATGTGTTAATGTCTATAAAACTAAATACAAGTTTGTTAGTATAGCCTTTTATTTGGTTACCTATGTACCAAATACGTTTTAAAACTTCACGAGGGGGTAATTGAGTAGTTACAATAATTGGGTCAAATCTCCAAATGACTTTTTCTTTGCCAATTAAAGTACTGAGTTCTTTGAATGTATTAATTCGATTATCTAATGACGGTAATTTGGGCTCAAATGATTCTTTTTCATAATCATTTAATGTATATTGAAAATAGTAATGAATGCCTGTATTATCAAGTTCTTTGAGATATGGCATTAAAGGTCTTGGATTTTTTGTCCAAAAAACCACAACTTTACAATTTTTAAAAGAAACATATAAAGGTTGCTGATTGAACGGATTAAACCAAACAATATGTCCCTTCTTTATTCGATTGATGAACCATTTGGAGTAAAATGCAGGAATATCGGTTGAACGAGAAGCAGAAACAATGACCGGAGTCTGTGCTTCAACCTTTTCTCCTGCATCGTTAGTAATCTGTATTTTGTCGTTCATCATTGTGAATATATTTCTTTTAATTTACTAACTATGCTTTCAATTTTTATTTGCTTGGCATATTTTTTCTTTCCAATGTAACGTTCAAAAGAATCTATTACAGCTATATTCTTTCTATGAGCCTTGACATAATATTGTGATTCATTTCCTTTCATATACTCAGATTGAAACCAATCTAAATCAATTTTAAAATCCTTTTTCAACTTTTGAGGAATTAAACTTTCTATTTGGTAAAATGCATTAACATCATTATGGAAATATTTTCCTAAATCTGGCTTTATATTTTCAAACAAGGATGGCGATACTGTTGATATGTTTTTATCAGATTGAACATACTTATAATCCAATGTTTTTTTTATTTTTTCAATTGTCTTACTGCCTAACCCCCAAATCTTCTGTATTGAAGCAAAGAATTTTTCATTTATGATAGAATGATTCTTCTCGTATATCTCAACAAGGCTATCAAGTTGTTCAGGTTTCAATTTACAAACAGCTAGTTTTAGTTTTATGTCTTGATTGTCTGATTTTATTGATGAAGTAGGTTTGGCAACTTCTTCCTTCGTCACAATTAATGGAACTTCAGGTTTAGTTTCGATTGGTTGTTTCCTGACTTCAGTTTTTTCAAATTTACCATCTAATTCAATGCCGTGGAGTTGTCTAAAAATATGTTTGTAAATAAGGGTAATATAATTAATATCATCTATAAGGAACAATTCATTTGTTAATGTTTTTGGCATATTGGAAAAGCCAAAAATAATTCCCCAAAGACTGAATGCAATCCGAAAATCGCCTATTTCATTTGCAATAAGATAATCTTCCAATTTATCAATGTCTGATTCACCTTTTTGGCAGAATGCAGCAAATGATTCTAGTGTTATGTTGTTGATTGATTTGATTTCAAATGCAGTATGTTCGTTTAAATTCTTTAATAAGCCATTGATATATTGCTGCCATTGACTTCCATTCCATTTTTCTTGCAATTCATCTTTGAATATTTTTCCACCTGATTTTGCAAACTCATAACGAGACTGAACAAATTCTTCACTATAATATGCTTCTTCTAAATATTCATTAAATAATTTTGCAAGAAATTCCTTCTGTTCAGGAATATCAATAACTCTATTATTCTGCAGAATTGGGAAACAAGAAATGTCTGCTTTGGACTTTCTTTGATTGTATTCAATGTTTAATATTTTATTTTCAAGATTCTGAATATAATTATTAAATACATTATCCTTGTCTTTTGAAGAAGAATAGAAAGGCGAAACTTGAAATTTCGAGTAGTTATTCTGGCGTAACCAGCTTTCCCAAAGGTTTTCTTGTATCAACATAGAAAAAAAATCGCATTGGTATTTATCAGACTTTTCTTTAATAATTGGAGAGATGAATATCTTCTGTAACCTTTCGTTTATGGACTTGTAGATTGATTTTAATTGCTCATCTTGAGCATAAGTTGCTCGTCCGTCTGGACTTGATATTACTGCTGATAGAGTATTCTTTAAACTTTTTGAAAGTTTTTTCAACGACGCAATATCAGTCGAAACTGACTTGTTTGACGCAATTAAGTAAGCATATAGTAGTCCTTTGAGCTTGTTTGTTTTCCGGTCTTTTGAAATGTGAAGTGAAATATCGTTTTTAGAATCTTCTAAATCTGTTTTCTTCCAGTTAAAACATACAATATCTTTCAGATTGTCAATGTGATAGAAACTATTTTCATAAATAGAAACCATTTTTGTTTCAATACTAGGCTCTGCTTTTGAAACTGTACTAATTCTCTCTTGACTATTTCGGAAAATAAATTTTGTTGTGAAAGGATTTAAATAAATGGTTTCTTCTGAAAAATATATTCCATTATTTTCTTTGATAAAATCTTCATTAACAGTTCTCGTATCAATTTCGATAATCAAAGGGTAATTTTCTAATTCATTATCTTCAATTTTGAAAAGAGGTAATTCCCTGTATAAAATAATGCGATTATCGAGCCTATTGGATTCCACTTTTTCAAAACGCTTATAACCAAACCCGCGCAATAAATAAAAACTTGCAGGCGATATTGACTCGCTTGACATTATATTGTTAAAATTAAGCGTTGAAGTTGGTATATATAATTTATTAGGCATCATAATAAATCCGTATTAGCGGTTAAACTTGTGTCATACAAATTTCTTGGTACTGCATCAAAGAAACTGGATAGATTCCCAGAGTGCATAACATACAAGGATTGATAAGTTCGAGTGAGGGCTACATATAAAGGATTTCTGTCATCATTTCCAGAGCAAATACAATCAGGTAGAAATACAGCTTCAAATTGCAAACCTTTTGAACTGTGATAGGTCATTAATTTGGGGTTATCAGAATTGAAGTTCAAATCAATAGTTCGATTGAACTTAGCTTCGACATTTAGCCCTTTTTTTTTCAAATAGTTGTATGCCTTTTCAACATCGGCATTATGCCTGAAGAAAATACCAACATCTTCAAAGTTTCTGTTTTTAATAATTTCTGAAATGGCATCAAGTTGACCTTCAAAAGAACTATACTTTAAAATCTTTGGTTTTTCTATACCTTCACTTTTGCATCTGCCTTCTAAGTCATCATTTGTACTGCTTATGTATTCAGCTAAGCGTGCAACTTTTTTTGGTAATCTATGGTTAAAAACCAATTGTTCTGTTTGAAAACCTGTAATTACTGCAATTTCTTCCATGGAGACAGTTTTTTTGTCTTCAAGAAATTTGTATAACTGTTGAGCAGAATCACCATAAAGCAATAACGCTTTCTTTGCCTTACTCTTAAATTTTAAGATATCTTCCTTTGAGAAATCTTGTGCTTCATCAACTATTATATAATCAGCCGAAGGGCTTCCTTTTCTGTTTTCCCAGTTCCAATGATAATCAACATTATGTGAATTGATACCCACCTGTCGAACTCCATCAGACATATATTGCATTAAGGCCTTGGTAAAAACAATAAATTGGTATGTGCCACGTCCTTCATTCTGAATTTGTTTTGCTTTCCAAAGAGCAAGAATTGACTTTCCACTGCCTGCACAACCCTTCACAATAAATGAGTTGTCAGTTCTTTTATTAATAATTTTCACTTGATAGTCGTCAAGTTCAGAATCTTTTACATAAAAACTTCTTTTGGGCATAATATTATATTTTGGTTTTAACTCATGTTATTTTCTATTCTACAGTTGATTGTAATAAATATGCATCTACATTCAACTGACCATTATTTGTAAAAGGACAAATTTTGTCATTATTGATTAATTGCTTTGTTCCATTAACCATAAAATTAAATTGGTCTTTCAGTTTTGCTGGTACAAATATTCTGTATGTAACTCTACTCTTATCATTTGTATGTTTTGAATGGGTTACTGTAAAAGTTTTTTGCTGAAAACAGTCACAAACACACCTATCACTATAAACACTGCATGGAATAGGTAGTAATGTCTTGTATTCATTCAATACTTTAAGTGCTTGGTTTGCTTGTTTATTCATTAATATTGGATTGTAAGTGTTATGTTTGGGTTTTGTCGTTACGTCCAACAGTATGCAAAGCCCATTATCTGAAAGCATGGGTAAAAATTTAATCACAAAATCAAAATATGAATAATCAAGGTTTCCTTTACCCAGTGCAATTATTTCGCAAACAAACTTAAAGGAAAGAATAAAGTCAAATTTAGAATTAGGAGGATTTTCAAAATTAAAATCTGAAATAGAATTGATTACAGATTCATTTTTTTTAAATGTAATTTTTTTTGATGATTGCAATTTGACTTTGTCAAGGATTTGTTCAAGAATTACTAAAGCTTCTATATTGCCATCAATTGCCCAAATATTAATCTCAGAAATAGCATGAAAATGTTTTTCAATTGCTGTAATCAACCCAATTATATCGCCACCAGTTCCACAGCCTACAGATAAAATGCTTAAACTTTTTTTATTAGTTATCGTCTCTTGATAAACTCTGTTTTGAAAAATATTGTCAAAAATGCAAAATGATTCAGCATAACTGCGTGGGAAATAGGTGCCTAAATATTTTCTTATTTCTTCTCCAGTCAAATCAAGGTTATATTCGAAACGTTGAAAATCCGGAGCATAAATAGCCTTTAAATGATTAAAAATAAAGTCATCAATGAAAGAAGGTAGGCGAGTATCTGTTTTTAAATATTGGATTTTCTCTTCTTCAAGTTTTTGAAATTCGATATTAGGTAAACATTCAGCTTCAAAAATCTTATCCCCTTCAAACCAGTAAAGATATTTCCCGTTTTCAAAAATGTTTTTTCCTGTAAATACTTGCAGTCTTTGTTTTAATGAAAGGTCTTGGCAGAATACAATAAACTCATGAGTAAGTTGAATGCTATTTGTCCAATCTGGTAAAGTGTCATTATAACAGTCGCACACTTCAAAAGGAACTGTTTTTCCCAATGAATTGAAAATTTCTATAATATGTTTAGTCAAATCTTTTTTCATTGTACTGCTGTCTTTTTACGCCTGACACCCAACATCTGTATATAAACCGGTGAAATTTCAACCGGCGTTTATTTCGATTAT
>DYPF01000517.1 GCA_020720105.1 Chloroherpeton thalassium | reverse complement strand
GAGTAATAAACCGGATTTTACAAATTGGGATACAAATGTAAATGATGATTTTAACAGTGATTATTTATCATTAACCAATAAACCAACATTATTCAGCGGAAATTACAATAATTTAACAAATAAACCTGTAACAATAACAACTGCTCAGGCAAATGCCATTTCAAATAATACTTCAAATATAACATCATTGCAAACAAGAGCAACTGCTTTGGAAACAAAAACTGCAAATATGAGTATTGAAACAGTAAACGGTCAACCGACTGTAAGATTTACGGGAGTAAATGTTCAAATTGTAAGCGGAAGCGGAACAACAGGCGGAACAGTAAACGGAAAAGGTAATTTAATTGTTGGTTATGATGAAGCAAGAAGTTCAGGAAGCGATAAATCAGGAAGTCATAATATTGTTGTAGGAATCCAACACAATTATACAAAATTCGGAGGATTTGTTGGTGGATTACATAATACCATTTCAGGAAATTATGCATCTGTAAGTGGCGGGAGTAATAATACTGCAAGCGGAACTACTTCATCAATAAGCGGCGGACATGAAAATACAGCAAGCGGAGCTACTTCGTCAATAAGTGGCGGAAATTCAAATAGAGCAAGTGAATATACTTCATCAATAAGTGGTGGGTATGACAATACCGCAAGCGGAACTGCTTCATCTGTAAGTGGTGGAAATACAAATACTGCAAGCGGACTATATTCATCCGTAAGCGGTGGATATGCACATACCTCGACAAGTATTTATGATTGGAGGGCAGGAACTTTATTTCAGGACCAATAATAACTTTTCCAAAACGATATAAAAATCACCAAAATAATTGACAAATTAGTAAAATTTGTGTTATTAATCATTCTTTTAGGAGAAAATAATGAAAATTATTATTGTTTTATTAATGTTATTATTTACATTTGCAGTATTTTCGGCAGATGTAAAAATCCCTGTTCAGGGATTTTTAACAGACAAAGACGGAAAAGCAATTAATGAAGAAAAACAAGTAAAATTTACCTTGTTTAATACTTTTGAAGAAGGTGAAATTATTTGGACCGAAACAGCAACCATAAACACCGAAAAGGGAATGTTTTCCTATTTGC
>DYPF01000172.1 GCA_020720105.1 Chloroherpeton thalassium | reverse complement strand
TATTTTTAGTAAATAAATTATTAAAATTATGATATTTAGTAATTTTGAATTCTTATGGCAATACCAATTGAAAATAAAGATAGACCTACTAAATTAATCACCTCGAATAGAAAGGCTTTACACGAATTTTTCGTAGACCAAACCTTCGAGGCAGGGATTGTTTTGCAAGGAACTGAAGTAAAGTCTTTAAGAAGCGGCAAAAGTAGTTTGCAAGATGCTTATGCTGCATTTCCGAATAAAGATAGTGATGATTTTTACATTATGAATTTGCACATTCCAGAATATACTTTTGGCAATATTGCAAATCATAAACCAAAACGTCCTCGTAAATTATTGATTACCAAGCGAGAAGCCCGGAAGCTGAGAACTGCTGTATCAGAAAAAGGAATGACAATTATTCCCCTAAGTTTGTATTTCTCAGGTCCTTATGTTAAAGTTGAAATTGGTTTGGTCCGTGCCAAAAAGAAATATGATAAACGAGAAGAACTTAAAACAAAAGATGTTCAAAAAGAATTAAAAAGAAAATACGGAGTTTGATTATGTTCCCATCATTGAACGAGCAAATGGATTTGATACGCTATGGAGCAGTTGAAATTATTCCAGAAGAAGAATTAGCCAAAAAAATAGAAAAATCAATCAAAACAAATAAACCCTTAAGGATAAAACTTGGTGCAGACCCCAGCCGCCCAGATTTGCACTTAGGTCACGCTGTCGTTTTGCACAAATTGCGTCATTTCCAAGATTTAGGGCATATTGCCGTGTTGATAATTGGCGATTTTACAGGAATGATTGGCGACCCTACGGGCAGGAGCAAGACTCGTCCTCAATTAACTTTGGAGGATGCCAAATTCAATGGTGAAACTTATTTGCAACAAGCAACTTTGGTTTTATTAAGTGAAGGGTTAGAAGTTCGGTATAATTCGGAGTGGCTTAATAAAATGACATTCCGCGATGTGATTGAACTTGCTGCCAAATATACAGTTGCACAACTTTTGGAACGTGATGACTTCTCCAAACGATACGCTTCGGGAATACCGATTAGCATTCACGAACTGATGTATCCACTGGCTCAAGCAATGGACTCTGTGGCGATTTCTTCTGATGTGGAATTAGGTGGAACCGACCAGAAATTCAATTTGCTTGTTGGGCGTGAGATTCAACGTTCTTATGGCAAAGAACCCCAATGTATTTTAACGATGCCAATTTTGGAAGGCACCGATGGTGTGGAGAAAATGAGCAAATCTTATGATAATTATATCGGATTGGCTGATGATCCAATAAATATGTTCGGCAAAGCAATGTCTATACCTGATTCACTAATTTTGAGATACTATCAATATACTGTTTTTGCATCTAACTCTGAATTGCAACAAATTGAACAAGGTTTGAAGGATAATTCATTACATCCAAGAAATGTAAAAGTTGAATTAGGCAAGAGAATTGTTGCTAAATACCATAATCAGGAAGCAGCCGACCAAGCATTTGAGCATTTTGAAAAAGTATTTAAAAATAAAGAAATGCCAGACGAGATAGAAGAATATGATTATATTTCGGAATCCAATGAAGTTGCTATTCAAGAACTTTTAGTAACAACCAATTTATGTCCATCAAAAAAAGAGGCAAAGCGAATGGTTGAGCAAGGTGGAGTATATATCAATTCGGAGAAAGCAACAGACCCATTTGCAAAAATTGATATTTCCGAAGAAATAATTGTAAAAGTCGGCAAGAGAAAATTTTTGAAGATAGCAAAGAAATAAAGCAAAACACTACAATATATTTGACGCTGTCTATAAGTCCAGAATATTTCAAAATTGTCATTCCCGTGCAAACGGGAATCCATTAATATAGAGGATTTATGGATTCCCACTTTCCCCACTTTCGTGAAGATGGGAATGACTGCAAAACTGACTTATGAGACAGCCTCTTGTTTTGATGTGATTTGGTAGAACGAAATTAGTATCGAAACCACAATTAATTTTACACAATTTCCTTCGTTCCATTTCTTTGAATGGTGGAAATTAGTGCATCTGGAGTAATTGGCACTACGCCCGGCTGTTCGCAAACAGCACCAGAAGCAAAATTTGCCAAAGATGCAGCTTCTACTGAATTTGCATTTCCAATAGCTGCTGCAGTATAAGTAGCTATTGCAGTATCACCTGCTCCCGAAACATCTGCAACTTGACGGGCACGAGTTGGCACCGAGAATATATCGCCACTATTTTGGAATAAAATCATACCCTCACTGCCCAAAGTAAGCATCACATTTCGGACATTTAATGTTTCGAGTAGTTTATTGCCGGCTTCCATCAAGTTTGTTTTGCTGTTTATTGCAATATCCAAAGCTTTGCTTGCTTCTTTTTTATTTGGCTTGAATAAATCAACATTCTTGTATTCAAAGAAATTATCTTGCTTGGGGTCTACTGCAATAAAAATATCTCTATCATTAGCAAAATTAATAATTTCACGAATTAACTTAGCCGGCAACACACCTTTATTGTAATCTTCAAGAATAATTGCACTTAAATCTGTCTGAGCGTTCAAATAATCCAAGAAGTAATTTTGAACATCATTTTCAATAAGGGAAAGAACTTCTCTATCAACGCGAGCTATGTGTTGATTGTTTCCAATTATTCGGGTTTTGGCAGTTGTTGGACGATTTTTGTCGATAAAAATTCCAGTAGTAACTAAATTTTGTTCTTTACATAAATCGAGAAAGGTATTGCCTGCATTATCATTTCCAAGTACACCCAGCATAATTGGAACTAACCCTAAAGATTGTAAGTTTGCAGCAACATTTGCAGCTCCACCCAAATGATTGGTTTCGCTTAATAGTTCAATTACTGGTACGGGAGCCTCGGGGCTGATACGATTAACATTTCCCCAGAAGAATCTATCTAACATCAAATCGCCAATGATGGCAACTTTTTTATTTTTTGCATTTTCTAATATTTCTTGCGAGCGACTGACGCTTAATTCTTTCATCTTTTTTATCTACTAAATTCTAAACAAATATCTAATAATAAGAACTTAAAATCATCAATAAATAATCTAAATTTTAATATTGGATACAACTTGACTAATTATCTTTTCGGATGTCAAATTTTCGGCTTCGGCGTTGAAATTTGTAACAATTCTATGTCGCAAAACGGGTACTGCAACCGATTTCACATCAGCAATATCGGGAGTAGTCTTACCCATCAATGCAGCTTTGGCTTTAGCACCAAGAATCAAATATTGAGAACCGCGAGGACCAGCACCATAACTTAGAAAATCCTTAACAATTTGCATTGTAGAAGTTTCGGGACGAGTTTGACGTACCAGCTCTACTGCAAATTTTATAACATTATCAGCAACAGGAATGCGGCGAACTAAATTCTGAAATTCAATAATTTGAGCAGAATCAAGAACTTTTTTTACCTCGGGAATATATTCTGTTGTGGTGGAACGAACAATTTCAATCTCCTCGTCCAAGGTTGGATAATCCAACCAAACATTGAACATAAATCTGTCTAATTGAGCTTCGGGCAATGGGTAAGTTCCTTCTTGCTCTATTGGATTTTGAGTAGACAATACAAAGAAAGGCGGAGTTAATTTATAAGTTTCGCCAGCAGCGGTAACTTCTTTTTCTTCCATAGCTTGCAATAATGCTGATTGAGTTTTGGGTGGAGTACGGTTGATTTCGTCAGCTAAAATAATATTAGCAAATATAGGACCTTTGATAAATTTGAATGATTTTTGCTTTGTGGAGATATTTTCTTCAATTACTTCGGTTCCAGTAATATCACCTGGCATCAAGTCGGGAGTAAACTGGATACGGCTGAATTGTAAATCTAATGCTTCGGAAACTGTTCGAATTAAAAGCGTTTTAGCAAGTCCGGGCACACCAATTAGGAGCACGTGTCCTTTTGCAAATATCGCCATTAATAGCTGGTCAATGATTTCTTCTTGACCGATAATAACTTTTCCAATTTCTGCTTTTAGTGATTTTATCGCTTGTGTTAGTGATTTTAAGCCCTGAAGGTCATCTTGTATTTTCATATTAAATATCTGTATTCAAAATTAATTTCGTAAAGTATTTTTGACGACTATATTCTAAAATAATTTCATATTTATTGTTTTGGAAAGATTAAATAATATTAAATAATATTAAATAATATTAATTCATAGTTTATTTTCAAAAGTTTTCTTAATTTTAAAAATAATTTTTAATACAAAATGGAATTTTTATGCAAATTTATTTAGATTCTGCAAATATTCAACATATCCAACAAGCTGCATCTTGGGGCATTATTGATGGTGTTACTACTAATCCATCTCTTTTAGCAAAAGAAGACCCAAAAGTGGACGTTAAACAAAGGATTTTGGAGATTCATAAAATGGTTGGCGGACATTTATCAGTAGAGGTTATTTCAACTAATACCGATGGAATGCTACGTGAAGCCGAGGAAATCCGTTCTTGGTTTCCCGAAGCAACTATCAAAATACCAATGTTGCCCGCTGGATTGGCTGCTGTTAAAGAACTATCCAAGAAGAATATTCCCACAAATGTAACTCTTATATTCAGTCCAATTCAAGCATTAGCAGCAAATAATGCAGGGGCAACTTATGTTTCGCTATTTTTAGGAAGATTAGACGATATTGGAATGAATAGCGCTAGCATTTTAGAGGAAGTTGCAAATATTTGGTATGTTCATAATTTTGAATCCAAGATTATTGCAGCATCTATTCGCAATCCTTTGCATATAATTCAATCAGCTAAAGTTGGAGCTCATATTGCTACAGTACCTTTTGATGTTTTAAAGAAAAGTTTGATGCATCCGCTAACTGATCAGGGAATTGACATTTTCTTGAAAGATTATGATAGAATGCAAACTGAAATTCAAAAGATAATTACTGAATAACATTAAACATATAAAATTTGAGATACTAAATTGAGTGGCTTAACTACACCTGAAATATTGCTCAAAGCATATATGGATGGTTATTTTCCTATGGCAGAATCACGCGAAGGCGAACTCTATTGGCACTTCCCTAATCCCAGGGCAATTTTTGATATTTACAATACGAGAATCCACCGTTCTACTCGAGCTTTACAAAAAAAAGGCGAATTTGAGTTTTCGGTTAACAAACAATTTAGAAATGTAATTACTCAATGTGCTTTGCGGGACGATACTTGGATAAGTGACGAGATTATTGATATTTATACAGATTTGCACAAACGTGGGTTTGCTCATTCGGTAGAAGTGTATAATAAACAAGGTGATTTAGTTGGTGGTTTATACGGAGTGGCTATTGGCGGAGCTTTCTTTGGGGAGTCTATGTTCAATTTAGTGCCGAATGCTGCTAAATTGGCTTTTGCATTTCTATTGGAAAGATTAAAGCATCATAAGTTTCTTTTGCTCGATTCTCAGTATATAAACGATTTCACAGAGCAATTAGGAGCATTTAACATTTCAGCAGATGAATATATCAGATTGCTAAAAATTGCAACTAACATAGTAACTGAATTCAGTTAATTGCTAATCCTATCACATTCCAACAAGCAGAATTTATAAAAATATTGAGATTGCTAAGAGAGGCTGTCTCATAAGTCCAAAATATTTCAATATTGTCATTCCCGTGCAAACGGGAATCCACTACTATA
>DYPF01000516.1 GCA_020720105.1 Chloroherpeton thalassium | reverse complement strand
AAAACCTGAAATAATTGTACTTGCAACTTTTTTAGAGTTTTTATCAATGGATACAAGCTGAGCAACTTCAGTAGCAACAACAGCTCCCGTAAGTAAGTTAACATTGGTATTACAATGTTCAACACTATTATCAAATGGGTCTGTGTCCACATTGATGTGTACGTCTACTTCTTCGTATTCTGTTCCTCTGTAATTAGCCGTCCCCGACCCACCATTTTGCGAAGATGGATAATTATAGCTAACTGTGCCGGAATAATGCACAGCTATCCTTTCTCTATATGTTCTAGTGTAACTCATATCTTTATCATTTAAATGGTTTGGAAATTATTAGACTGGAACAACTGCATTGCCAATTCTTTTACTCTTTGAGATTTAGCGGATGAAGAAATTAGTTTACTAAATTCACTTTTAATTTCAGAATTTGGTATATTCTTTTGCAACCATTCAACCTGATTTATTTCAGCGTAAGCAGTATTTTGAATTGCAGATTTCGAGAAATTATCTAACTCAACATCAGAAACAATTATCTCAAAATTTTTACTATCTGTTTTATCTCTGTTACATTCACAAATAACAACAGGAATGTATATTGTTGCTGTTTCGGTGTATCTGTTGTCGTTGATTAGAATTTGGTCAGTAAGTTTTTTTTGAGTATTCATTTCAAAAAGAAAACTTCGCATTGAGTTGATTACATTAAGTCCTTTGTGTTTAATATTTGAAGCCACAATTCTCTGACTTAAAGAAATAGATTCCAACTGTGTTATTGGAATTGTAGCAGTCAAGTATTTATTACGGTTAGAAACCTTATCAACTTCTTTAACTGCAAAATCAATTGTAGGCTTATCTAGCTCAAAGACTCTTTGTTTTAAATTTGCATTAAGACCATTAAAAAGTTTACCGTATCTCGCTGCAATCATATTGTAATCACGTTGCATACGATTTTTAATGCTTAATAACGCATTTTTTTGTTGAACCAACTGCATTAAATGAGAATCAACATCGCTTTGGAGCTTAGCCATTTTTTGCGATATTTGGGAGCGTATTAGCGAATAAAATCCTTTATTCACATTGTTGCAAACATGGTCGGCTGCTTTTTCTTCT
>DYPF01000171.1 GCA_020720105.1 Chloroherpeton thalassium | reverse complement strand
AAATAATACTTACAGAACATCAAAATTACTATCCAGATTTAACATTTATAAACAAAGAAAATGAAGAAATAAAGTTTGCTGTTGATTTTAAAACAACTTACAGAAAGAAAAGTGGTATTTCTAGTTTTACATTAGGTAGTCACGGAAGTTATTTTAAAGAACGAGACAAGAAAAAGAACATTCAATTTCCTTATAATCAATACTTAGGACATTTCTGTTTGGGAATAATTTATACAAGAACTGACTTGATAGAGGATGTTTCTGAAACAGATATTTATCAGGTTCAAGAACTTCTTGAGAATTATGAAGCACCCAATAAAAAAGTTGGAGAAAGAGAAGTTACAACTGTGCGGAATTTAAGGTCCATTACTTCTGTTATCAAAGACTTTGAATTTTTCGTAGCAGAAAAATGGAAAATTGCAAGTGATAAACAAGGGTCTGGAAATACAGCAAATATCGGATCAACACTTAGTATTGAAGATTTAAGAAATGAGAATGGGATTTTTAGCCAACTTGGAGAAGAATGGTTTGACGAATATTGGATAAATTTCGGTTCAGTCACGATGGTCAAAAATGGGAAAGTTATCAAAATAACTACCCTTAAAGACTTCTTAGAGTTTAAGGGACGAAACGATTTATGGGATAAAATTGTGTCAAAAACCTATAAGAGCTATACAAAATGAGAGTTATTGTACCACCAATAAAAAGCCAAGGTATCAAAACAAAGTTAGTTCCTTGGATTATGGACCTTGCCCCAAAAGTTAGTGGTAAGTGGATAGAGCCCTTTTTAGGTACAGGTGTAGTTGCCTTCAACTCAAGTTATAGAAAAGCTGTTTTAAATGATACCAACCCACACATTATTAATTTTTATAAAGGAATTCAGCAGCAAATAATAACTGCACCATTAATGAAGCAATATCTTGAACTTGAAGGTGAATTATTAAGAAAAGCCGACAATAATGGATACGAACATTATTTAAAAGTTAGGGCTCGTTTCAATAGCGGAGAATTTTCTCCTTATGATTTTATTTTTCTTTCTCGTGCTGGATTTAATGGTATGATGCGATTTGGAAGCAAAGGAAATTGGAATATTCCATTTTGTAAAAAACCAGACAGATTTGCTCAAGCATATATTACTAAAATTACAAATCAAGTTTTATCAGTTTCGCAAATCATACAACCAGAACCAGATTGGGTATTTTACAATAAATCTTATGCTAATATTATACCAATTGCTACTGAAGATGACATTATTTATTGTGACCCACCATATTATGGCAGACACGTTGACTATTATAATGGTTGGACGGAGAAAGATGAAGAATTACTATTTAATCTGCTTTCCGAAACTAATGCAAAGTTTATTTTATCTACCTGGCACCATAATGACTGGCGGGCAAATGAAATGGTTAATAAATATTGGAACAAGTTTAATATTGTGACTAAAGACCATTTTTATCATAATGGTGGGAACCTAGAAAATAGAAGGACAGTCGTTGAGGCATTAGTTTGTAATTTTGATACAAGTAATTTTGCTGAGCATAATCATGGACTAAAAGAGAAAAAAATAGCAGAACAACTTTACTTGCAACTTGCGATATGAATTTGAAAATTTGAAAAAATTGTGAAATACTGATTAAAATACAAGGAAAAATCTTAGAATTTCGTGCCAATGAATGATTTGGAATATCCGATAACCCAATAGAGTGCCGAAGCTTATGAATGTAATTCCTGCAAATTGTTGAATTCTTTTTTTGAATGAGTTGCCCATTCGATGCTTGTGCGTGTTAATAATGCCCGATAAAGTAACAAGCCAAAGGAAATTGCCCAACCCGAAACCTATTGCATAGATAAACCTGTTCATTAAATTTGGGTCGAAAAAAGTTAGGTTTTGGATTTGAATGGACAAATAAGTAAGTGAGGGCAAAAATGTTGGATTTGCTACATTTGTAACCGAAACAACAATTCCTAAAAAGAAAGGTCCTTTGCGAGAAATATTTTTCAGTCTGCTAATTTCGGTATTGTCTGCAAAATGTCCATTATTAATTTCTTTGCTTTTTCGTAGGTTATCAAATCCATATAATATAAAACCAACAACAATTGCAATTTGAATTACATTTATTAAAGTTTGATGGTCGGTTGCAAATGTTTCGAGGGCGCGATTTGCAGCAGTTGCAGCAAATATGGCAAGCAAGGCATAAATAAAATCCATCAATGCTGTTGCAGATGCAAGATAATAAGCATTCCGAGGTGTAGGAGACATTACCTGTTTGATAGCCGATACGCTAACAGGTCCGGGTGGAATAGCTAAAATATATCCAATGATGGTTCCTACAAGTAAAGCAAAAATCATTTATTCTCGGTTTTGTTTCACAAACAATTCTAAAAAGGGCACTTCCTGTGAATAAAATTCCACTTGTTTAAAAAATTAAACTACAAATTAACAATTTTTTAAGAATTTAAGTTAATTTTGAAGAAAATATTTTCAGTAATTACAAATAGTTAAGTATGAATTTAGCAAAAAAATTTCAATTTAATTGGCAAACACGCATCGGTTTGGGAGTGATGACGGGTACTTCGTGCGATGGAATTGACATAGCGGCGGTAGAATTTTCAGAAGAAGATTTTTCAAAATTCACTATTTTAAAATACAAAACTTATGGTTATCCTAAGGAAGTTAATGAATTTATTAATAATGTAAATTCAAATAAAGCAAGTATATCTGATATTTCTCAATTCAATTATTATATTTCTCAATTATATGCCGAAGCAATAAATAAATTTATGAATGAATTCAATTTTGCCGAAAAAATTGATTTTGTTGCAGTTCACGGACAAACAATTTGGCATCAACCAGTTAAAACTGAATTTATGAAGAAAAATATTGCTTCTACTTATCAAGCAATTAATTTGAGTGCTCTTTCAAAATTAATTGGGTTGCCCGTTGTGGGTGATTTCCGAGCGGGCGATATTGCTTTGGGTGGGAATGGAGCACCACTTGTGCCAATGTTTGACTATGCTCTGCTTTCGAAATATAATTCAAATTATATTGTATTGAATATCGGAGGTATTTCCAACTTGACGTTAATTCCCCAAAATGCCAAGATTAGTGATATTGTAGCTTTTGATTGCGGACCAGGAAATATTCTAATCAATTTACTCGCAAATAAATACTATAATTTACCTTATGATAATAATGGTGAAATTGCTAAATCGGGCAAAGTAAATTCTATGCTTTTGGATATTATTCGTGATTATGATAATTATTGTGAATTGCCATTTCCTAAATCCACAGGGCGAGAGCATTATAACCAAGAGTTTATTGATAATGTATTGAAGGTTTTTAATGATAATAATTCAGCAATTCTAAAAAATGATATTATCTCAACATTTTCATATTATACAGCCTTGTGCATTGCTGATTCAATTGAGAAATTAGGGATAAGTGCGTTTAAGTTAATTATTTCAGGTGGTGGCTTAAATAATACTTTTATGATTGACTCCATAAAGAATGAACTTCTTTTAAGAAACCAAGAATTTATCATTGAAAATATTGAACATTATGGAATAAATTCAGATGCAAAAGAAGCAATTGCGTTTGCATATTTAGGGTATTTGTTTCTGAATCAAGAATTTGGGAATGTCCCGAGTGCAACAGGTGCAGAAAGTCAGGCAGTATTAGGCACGATTGCATTTTAGATTTAAATTACTTTGCAATGATAATTTCTTTTATTTTTTCGTATTTCTTTGTTCCAATTCCTTTGATTTTCATAATATCTCTTGGTGCCGAAAACTTTTGACTTTTACGATATTCGATAATTTTCTCGGCAGTTTTCTCGCCCACTCCGGGAATGCGCATTAATTCGGACTTAGAGGCAGTATTGAGATTAATTTTATTGCTTTCGTTAGCATAAGCATCTTCTACTGTTAATTTCTTAACTTGCTGTGTTTGATTAATATTGCTCGAGGATTCAGTTGTATTCGATCCTAATGTATTTGACTCAGATGAATTTGATTCCTGTATTTTCTCGGAATTGCTTTCCAAAGATTTCTCGGTATTTTGTTCGGCAATAGTAAATGCTTTCTTGATTAAAATATCATCATTATTGTTTATAGGTTGAATTAATACACCGATTAAACTTCCAATCAATAAAATAGAAATAATATACAACTCTTGCGATGTAATGAAAAAAGTGCTTTTAATTCTATTTACTATTTCTTTAAATTGCATATTGCAAAAATAATAAAAAAAATGATAATTTGATAACTTAAAAATGAAAATATCAAATAACCTGCGAATTTATTCTTGGGATTATTTGTCCATAACCATCATTTTAAGATTTCCAACATCTCTAAGGTGTTTGACATCTGTATCATATATTTTTAAATATTCAAATATTATTTGTTATTTCATATTTTTTTATTATTTCGGAACTGGAAATAATGTGTATTTGTAAAAAGATAATTTAATATTCTCAATATTTTTTACCTGTTTATAATAGATAGTGAATTGGAGGGAGAAATAAGAAATAGAGTTCATTTTACTGTTAATAAGAATATTTATGAGTATAAAATTTGACTGGGACTAGAATAAGGCAGAAAATAACTTAAAGAAGCATAAAATCAGTTTTGAGGAAGCTAAAACTGTGTTTTATGATGATTTTGCCAGAATATTTTATGACAGTGTTCACTCGGACAATGAAGTAAGAGAACTGATTATCGGATACTCAAATAGGAATAGATTAATAATCGTCTCATACACAGAAATGAGCGACTATATTAGATTAATAAGTGCGAGAAAAGTAACCATTAAGGAGAGAAAACTTTATGAAGAATTCTACAAATAAAATAGAAAAAGAAGTTGAGATGCTTCACGAATATGATTTGGATTTTTCTCAATCCAGACCAAACAACTTTGCAGCAATTTTAAAAAATCAAGAACGTTTAGTTCCTATTGATGAAGATGTTTTCAAGGTTTTTGATAATTCAGAAAAAGTAAATAATGCTTTGAGGAATTTAATCAAAACAATGCCCAAAAGAAAAGCACAGCAAACGAGTTAGAGAAGTGACGATTGAAAAAAATACTTTCTCTATTTACCAAAAAATATTTAATTTTGTAAATTGATAAAAAAAAATATATTCAAGAGGTGAAAAATGGTAATAACAAAAGATAAAGTTACCTTTTCAAGGAAAACATGGGAAACTCTTAAAAAGGATTATTATTACAATGATTTAATTGATGCAATTGAAGATCTTGAATCATTGGAAAAAGAGAAAAAAATAGCATCAGGTTTTTTGGATTTCAGGGAATTTGATAAATTAAGGGAACAATTAAAAAATGTATCAAATAATAGTCCCCAATAATTGTCAAAAATTCCTGTTAAAACTTGGTGATTATGATTATAATAAAATTAAAGATAAGGTTCTTTTATTAGAAAATAATCCAAGACCAAGAGGATGCTTACAATTATCAGATTCACAGCAATACAGGATTCGGTGCGGGAATTATCGTATTGTTTATGAAATTGATGATGATAAAAAGATTGTTTATGTTTATAAAATTAATCACCGAAAGGATGTTTATAAGGATAAATCAAAAGAAATTTACACCAAACGTGTTTAGTAGTATGAATATTGAAACTTTTCATTTTCTATTTGCCAAAAAATATTT
>DYPF01000170.1 GCA_020720105.1 Chloroherpeton thalassium | reverse complement strand
CCTTCCGAATGTTCTAAACCTTCGGAAGGGTTTTTATTTTATTTTCCCCACGAATAAATTCGTGGGATATGATGTCTTATGAATTAGTCTCCCATAAAATTCCAAGTTAATCGTCTCTGAATTGATTAAAAATTTGACTATGGAAACTTCACAATTTACAATTTCGGGTAATTTTTGGCTTTTGTTGTTGCTTAGCATCATCTCGGTTGGCATCGTAATATTTAGTTATCGCAAGACAACTCCCGAAATATCCAAATTTCAAAAAATTATATTAATGTCTTTGCGTTCAGTTGCTCTTTTAGCAATTTTATTGCTTTTGTTTTCTCCAAAATTTGTGAGAAATAATTACAAGGAAATTCCACCAAGATTGGCAATATTATTGGATAATTCAAGCTCGGCGGCAATCAAAGACAATTCTGTAAACCGCAAAGAAGTGTACCGAAACTTGATGAATCAAATTGATTTTGCGAAATTCAAGGGTAATTATGATGTTTTCACTTTCGATTCAAAGTCCCGTCAAATTGATAATTTCACCTTTGATTCATTAACATTCAAGGGACAAGGAACTGATATTTATTCACCAATTATTCAGATTGCGAAAGTTGCTGAAGAAAAGAACTATCAAGCAATTTTATTGATAACTGATGGATCTGTTAATACAAATTTCAATCCCATTTATGCTTTGGATAAATTTTCTAAACCCATATACACAATAGGTATTGGAGATACTTTACCACCCAGAGATATTTCGGTAAAATCGTTGATATTAAACGAAATTGCATTTATTAATTCTAATGTTCAAGTTTTGGCTCAAATTACTGCTTCGGGATATAATAATAAAGACATAAGGATTGAGCTATATGATGATGACAAGTTTGTTGAAGCCCAAGAATTTGAGGTAGTCCAGTCGCAAACAGATTATTCCGTTTCTTTCAATTATATACCAAAAACCGAAGGAATTCATAAAATATCTATTATTGTTCCTGAGCAAGAAAATGAATATACTACAAATAATAATCAGCAAAATGGTTTTGTAAAAGTTGTAAAAAACAAGAAAGTTATTTCAATTTTTGCAAGTTCACCAAGTGCGGATTTATCTTTTATGCAGCAATTTTTATCACAAGATAAAGACATAAAAATTAATCAATTTGTGCAAAAGCAACAAGGTAATTTCTATGAACTGCCAAAAAATTCAGATTATTCCGAATCGCAGCTATTTATTTTGATTGATTTTCCATCAAGTTCTACTCCTGACAATGTAGTTAGTGCAATTGCAAGCCAAATTTCAAGTGGCAAGCCGCTATTATTTATTGGTGGAAATAATATTGATAGAAAAAAATTAAATATTCTAAAAGATTATCTGCCCTTTGATATTAATTCATTTTCGAATCGTGAGTTTAAATCATTAATTGTGCCAAACGAAGACATTGTCGAAAATCCGCTAATGAGAATTGACGGAATTAATAATTTTGCTGATGTTTGGAAGCAATTGCCACCGATTTTTAAAACAGAAACATTTGTTTCTCCAAAATTAAATGCAAAAGTACTTGCTTTTTCTCAAATTGAAAATGTAAAATTAAATGAACCATTGATAATACTGCAAGAAGTAGGCAATTCTCGCTCCGTTGCTGTTTTGGGATATGGATTGCACCGCTGGAAATTAATTGGTTATGCCAAAGAAAAAGCGATTGGAAATGATGAAGTGATTGATGTTTACGAAAACTTTATGAAGAACACAATCCGTTGGCTATCCATAAGTGAATTAGATAAGCAAATTGTAGTAAAAACTACCAAGAAAAGTTATTCCACAAGCGAAGAAATTGAATTTGTGGGGAATGTTTATGATAATTCACTCAATCCGATTGATAATGCGCAAATCCAAATTAATATTAAAAATAAAAATACCAACAAACTCATTGATATGTATTCAGTTGGAAATGGCACTTACACTGCCAAAATTCCACCATTACCAAAGAATGATTACTATTTTTCAGCAAAAGTTGTATATAATAATTCCGAAATTGGAAACACTAACGGTCGGTTTTCCGTAGGAACAATTGATTTCGAGATGATTGATTTAACAATGAACAAAAACCTATTAGAGCAAATTTCTAATTTGACAAATGGCAGTTTTTATTTTGCAAATAATATCGAGAATCTCGAAGACAATATCATTAATGCAAAGAGTTTTAAAAAAGTAGGAAAAACTATAAATACCGAGATTGATTTTATCAATAAGTGGTGGTTGATGGGAATAATTATACTGCTTTTTGCAACAGAATGGTATATCAGGAAAAGATTATCTCTACTATAAATTTCAAGAAAAAAATATGAAAAGTATCTTATTGAAAAATATATCAGTAATACTGATATTCTTTGTTGTCATTTCACTTTCGGCTATTGCAAGTGGCAATACAGTTAGTGGATTTGTAAAGGACAAAGAGACAGGCGAAACATTGGTGGGGTCCTCGGTGTATTTTCTAAATACGAACTATGGTACTCGAACAAATAAAAGCGGATTTTATTCAATAGTAAATATTCCAGATGGAGAGTATACTATTCAAGTAACTTACTTGGGATATTCTACATACAAAGAAAAGATAAAAATTAAAAACAATCAAAGTATCAGAAAAAATATTGAACTAACTCCTTCAAAAGTGGAAGGTGAAGAAATTATAGTTACCGCAGAACGTGAAGTTGAAAAGCGACAAATTTCAATTTCCAAAGTAGAAGTTCCAGTGCAGCAATTAAAGGAAATTAAGATTGGTGGCGAAGCCGATTTATTCCGTGCATTACAGTATTTGCCGGGAATTTTAACTTCATCGCAGATTTCCAGCGGTTTATATATTCGTGGTGGCTCGCCTGACCAAAATCTAATTCTATTAGATGGTTCGATTGTTTATAATCCAACTCACGTGTTTGGTTTTTTCTCCACATTCAATACTGATGCTGTAAAAGATGTGGAATTAATCAAAGGCGGTTTTAATTCTGAATTTGGAGGTAGATTATCCTCTGTACTTCAAATCACTCAGAAAGATGGCAATAGAAATGATTATCAAGGAAATGTATCAATCGGTGTAATTTCCAGTCGTGCATCTGTAGAGGGACCAATTGGTAGAGGTAGTTTCTTTGTTGGTGGAAGAAGAA
The DNA here is from genome assembly GCA_020720105.1 of Chloroherpeton thalassium. Lineage (GTDB taxonomy): Bacteria > Bacteroidota > Ignavibacteria > Kapaibacteriales > UBA2268 > GWF2-33-9. Next base: position 2,524 of record DYPF01000170.1, on the reverse strand, counting down.
CGTATTTAGATTTAATAAAAACGTTTCTCGAAGAAGATCCAGAATCGCCAATTCCAGACTTTGGTTTTTATGATTTGAATGCTAAGATTACTCAAAATATTACCGAAAATGACATTGTTTCTTTGTCAGGATTTCTAACAAGTGATAATTTTGATTTTGCTGGCTCAGGTATGGACTTTAATATGGATGTTGGTAATCAATTGGGTGCTTTCAAGTGGACTCACGTTTTTGGGGATAATTTATTCTCTAATGTAAATGCAAGTTATACAAGATACGCAAGTGGTTTTGTGGGGGAACAATCTGATTTTTACACCTCATTCCAAAATTCAATCGAAGATTATACGATTTTAAATAATTATGAATGGTTTTTCAATGACCATTTAACATTAAAGTTTGGATTACAAACCACAAAAAGAGAATTTGATATTGAACAAAACTTCTCGGGCGAAAAGGATAGCACTTCTGCTTCAACTGATGCGGCAATTACCAATATTAATATCAAAGATTGGAATCATTCAGCATATTTCCAAGCAAATTATATGCTTAACGACTTAACTTCCATCCAACTTGGACTGCGAGCTGATTATTGGAATTTAAAAGACGCATTTACTTATGATCCACGAATTGCATTCCGTTATCAATTATTCGAAGATGTTGCATTAAAATTTGGTTGGGGAATTTATCATCAAAATTTAAGATTATTAACCGACCAAAATTTCTCCTTCTTTGATACTTGGTTGCCAAGCGATTCAACTGTGCCAATCTCTAAATCGATACATTATATTTTTAGCATCGAAACTCAACCAGTCAAAGGTTATGATTTTAATTTTGATGTTTATTATAAAACTTTAGATGGAATTTCTGAAATGAATAGATTTGCATTAGAAGGCACAACTGCAAAAGATGTATTTTATATTGGCAAAGGTTATACTTATGGTTTTGAACTATTCGCACAAAAGAAATATGGCAAATTCACCGGTTGGGCTGGCTATGCTTATGGTTATATAATTAGTGAATTCGATGAAATAAATAAAGGTAATGAATTTAATCCAAAATACGACCGCAGAAATGATTTCAAATTGGTTATGAATTATCAAATAAATGAAAAGTGGAATATTAGTTCAAGTTTTGTATTCCAATCGGGACAGCCTTATACAGGAGCAACTTCTCGCGTTAGAATTGATTTACCTGGTCAAACCTTCGGCAATTCAAAAATTGTAAATTCAGAATTATATGCTTTACGTTTACCACCATCACATCAGTTGAATCTCAGTGGAAGCTATACTTTTAAAATATATGATTTCCCATCAATAGTATCGCTTGATTTATATAATGTTTATAATCATCGGGATATTTGGTTTAGATATTATCGAACAGTCGAAGACGAAACCACTGTAGAAGACATACTTTTATTACCAATTATACCTTCATTAAGTTTTGAAATTCAATTTAAATAAGAGAAAAAATATGACAAAATACATAATTTCAAGTTTATTAGTGCTTTTATCAATAATATTCATCGGCTGCGAAGATACAGCTCCAACTGAATTCAAACAAGATTATGTAGTGGAAGGCTTATTGATTGTTGGCGAACCAATAGGAAATATTAAGATTTTGGCAACTCAATCTTTGCGAGATTCATTTGTGTATGCGAACTCTATTGTTCGTGATGCAAAAATTACAATTACATCAGAGGGCAAATCTTTTGAATTAGAATTTGATACCAAAAACCAAACTTACGTTTATGCAGATAAGAATGAATTGGTTAAAGAGCTTACTGAATATCAATTAAAAATCAAACTTACTGATGGAAAGGTCTTTACTGGACGAACTTTTACACCTAAAACATTTGAATGGATTGAGGCTTCTCCTGATTATCTGCAATATCCAAAAGATACTATCAAATTACCTTCAGATTATGATGTTTCTTGGACAAAGGCAGATACAACTAAATTCTATATTCTTAGGATTGTGCCATTAGATACACTAAATTACGGGAAATATCTCAATCCACAAACAGAAGAATTGAACCGCAGAATTATGAGACCTTGGATTAGAAAGCCTGAATATTACTTCCGCGAGCTCACTAATTGGTCTTTTCTACCAACAACAAACGTTCCTGTGGTATGGAATTCATTTAAGTGGTTTGGTTTAAATGAAGTAGCAGTTTTTGCACCAGATGCAAACTTTTTAAATTGGACTTTACAAACGTTTTTCACTCATGAATTAGTTGACTTATTGTCTTCAGTTGATGGTGGAGCTTACGGCTATTTCGGCTCGGCAACAATGATTAAAGACACAAGTTTTGTACTAAAAAATCAACCCTAAACTATTTGCTACTTCTATTGATTGAGAATAATACTATCAATGTCCAACACAAATCTTTTAATATCCATTGTGTTGGGCATTTTTTATTTTAGAGTGGTTCTAATAATTCAATTTTGGCTGTTATTCTGAGTCCCGAATTGTCGGGATGAAGAATCTATCTTGTTGATTTTAAAAGATTCTGGATTACAACATTTTC
>DYPF01000169.1 GCA_020720105.1 Chloroherpeton thalassium | reverse complement strand
ACCATTGGATTGATTTCATTTATTTGAAACAGAAATTTTAAGATATAAAGAGATTTTTAGACTAAAAATTGATGTTGCACAATTACCCGCAGATGTGTTTTTTGTGTGGATTGGACGAAAAAATATGTGGGTGTTGTAGCCAAAAAGAAAAACCCTATGTTGCAAGCATAGGGTTTAATTTTATTTTTAGAAATTAACTTTATAGAATTAATTTTATTTTGCAAATTTCTTTAGAATATTCACAAAATCATCTAATTCTTGTTTTGTTCTCTTTTCTGTAACAGCGATTAAAAGACCCTTGTGGTCAGTGAATTTGATTAAATTTATACCAGCAAAAAAGCCATTTGCTTCTGCTTCTTCTTTTACTTCACAAACATCTACTGGAGTTGTAATTGCAAATTCATTAAAGAATGGCAAATTATTATAAAGCGAAAAACCAGGAATTTTCGCGATTTCACTTGCTAAATAGTGTGCCTTTTGATAAGATTGAGTAGCAACATCAATTAATCCTTGCTTGCCCATAGTTTCCATATAAACAGTTGCAGCAAGCATAATCAAACCTTGATTAGTACAGATATTGGAAGTTGCTCGCTCGCGTTTAATTTGCTGTTCGCGAGTTTGCAATGTTAAAGTAAATGCTCGATTATTATCGCTATCTATAGACATTCCCACAATACGACCGGGCAAAGTACGAATTAACTTTTCTTTACAAGTGAACAAACCTAATACTGGACCACCGAAACTTACGGGAATGCCAAGAGGCTGACCTTCTCCCAAAGCAATATCTGCATTATATTTGCCAGGTGGGACAATAAGACCTAATGAAATTGGGTTAAATACAGATACTAATAGAGCATTTTTGCTATGTGTAATCTTTTCAATTTCAAAAACATCTTCGATAGTGCCAAGGAAATTTGGATTTTGAACGATAACAGCAGAAATTTCATCGGTCATTTTCTCTCTTAACATATCTAAATCAGCACTACCATCTGGTTTAGCACAAACTTCATAAGTTAGCTTACGACCAGCAGTAATTGTTTGCGTAGTTTCCAAAAATAATGGATTAACAGTACCCGCAATCAAGAATTTTGTTTTTTTGTTATTTGCATTAGCCATTAAAAAGGCTTCAGCCAAGCTGGTACCACCATCATAGAGTGAAGCATTAGAGATTTCCATATCTGCCAAACGAGCAATCATAGTTTGGAACTCATACATTACTTGCAATGTTCCTTGGCTAACTTCGGCTTGGTAAGGTGTGTATGCAGTTTTGAATTCAGGGCGTTCTAGCACCGAACCAACGATTGATGGGATATAGTGATCGTAGATACCGCCACCTAAAAATGAGGTAAACTGAGAATTGGAAGTATTTTTTTTAGCCAAGGAATTGACTAATTTTAGGGCTTCCATTTCGCTCATTGGATCATTTATTTCCAATTTGCCGGCACGAGCCTCTTGAGGAATATCTTTAATTAAATCTTCGAAACTATTAACTCCTATTGTTTGGAGCATTTCTTTAAGTTCCGCTTCTGTATTTGGGACGAATGACATTTTTTTATCCTAATATTTTCAATTATCTACAAAAAGTTAATTATAATTATAAAAAAACTATAATTGTTTAAAATTATAATTCAAAATTACGAAAGTTTGATTATTTTTGAAAGAATAAAAAGTGAATTTTTCAAATTTTAATAATTTTTGTGGAGTATTGCCTTGAATTTACACAATATCAACAGGATGATAACAATAGATCATCATATAGCCAAAGAAGAAAGTATGCACCCAAAGGCAACTGGCGAATTTACTTCTTTGCTGCACGATTTGGCTTTATCTATACGGATAATATCACGAGAAGTTCGCCGTGCAGGCATTAATGATATTTTGGGCTTTGCACGAACATCTAATATTCATGGCGAAAAGCAACAGAAATTGGATAAATATGCTAATGAAATCATCAAGAAAACTATGTCGCAAAGTGGGCACGTCTGTGCTTTTGCTTCGGAGGAAGAAGAGGAAATAGTGATGGTAGGGCATAACAAAAAGAGTAAATACATAGTGCTTTTCGATCCATTGGACGGCTCTTCGAATATTGATGTAAATATCACAGTAGGAACAATTTTTGGAATTTATCGCCGTGCCGAGAATGCTGATGATTCCGTTTGCGATATGAAAGATATTTTACAACCTGGCTATAAGTTAATTACAGCTGGCTATGCTCTTTATGGCAGTAGCACGATGATGGTATATACAACCGGCAATGGCGTACATTCATTTACTTACGACCCAACAATCGGGGAATTTTTATTGAGCCAAGCAAATATTAAAATACCTAAATTTGGTTTTTATTACAGCTTTAACGAGGGAAATTATTTTCTGGTGGAAGAAAAAATAAGGAAATATCTTGATTTTATCAAAACACCTTCGGACGATAAAAAGTATCCTCACATTTTACGTTATATAGCAACCTTAAATGCAGATTTACATAGATTACTGCATTATGGTGGAATTTATATTTATCCAGCTAATACTAAAAATCCAGGAGGAAAATTACGCCTTGTTTACGAGGTAAATCCATTAGCTTTTATTTTAGAACAAGCAGGCGGAAGAGCAACAGATGGAAGCAGAAGAATTTTAGAAATTGTGCCTGATAATATTCACCAAAAAACACCATTATTTATGGGTAGTCCCGACAATATGGATGTTTTAGAATCATTTATTTCTGATTAATTATCAATAAAATTATTTTTTATACATTTATTACTATTATTTTCTTAATTTGCAAAAATATTCTTTCCAAAATAATAAGAATTCAAGTAAAAGATAAAATAATTAATTATGATTATTGGAGTTGAGTTTTGGTTTTCACAAAATATAGATTTATTTTAGATAATATAAATGACATTATAGTTGAAGTTAATCAAGATTTATTAATTTCTTATGTTAATTCAACTGATAAAGAAAAAAGAGGTTACGAGCCTTACGAAATCCTGAATAAGCATATCTCAACCTTGGTTTATCAAGAGGATGTTCTATTATGCAATAATTTTATTACACCAATAAAGAACTCAAAACAAGATGATTATCAAAATAATAAACTTAACATAAAAGTAAGACTTGTATTAAAAGGTGGCGGATATATTTGGGGTGAAATCTTAATTAAACCTACTTATTACAATAATCAATTTTCAGGTTTTGTAGGCGTAATTCGCGATATTACACTCGAAATGGAAAATTTTCAGAAATTAATTGAAACACAAAAGCAATTAGAAGATTCAATTAAGTTAAAAGATACTTTGTTTTCAATAATTGCTCACGATTTACGAGGTCCTATTCACAACTTTATTTATTATACCGAAATTTTATCAAAAAAATATGATGAAATGGATGTTGAGAAGAAAAAGCATTTAAATCAGCAATTATCCAATTCAGTTGTAAAGTTGAATACTTTATTGGAAAATCTACTTACTTGGTCACAAATTCAAAGAGGGCTTGTTCATACTGTATTCAAACCAGTTGATGCGAAAGAACTAATTGAAAAAACTATTTCGCAAGCTGAACAATTATCTGCCAAAAAAGAAATCGAAATCATCGGCAAATACGATGGAGATTGGTCAATAAATGTTGACGAAAATATGATTGATTCAGCAATTCGCAACCTATTAGGTAATGCAATCAAATTTAGTAACCGAAATTCTAAGATATTTGTTATTCTTGAAGATGATATCCAAAATATACGTATTATTGTTAAAGATTATGGGATTGGAATTCCTGAAGATAAAATTCCGAACTTATTTATTTTAGGCTCAAAGATTGGACGGCTCGGCACCGAAGGAGAACCTTCATCAGGCTTAGGTTTGATAATATGCAAAGATTTTGTTGAGAGAAATCAAGGAAAGTTGGAAGCAGAAAGCCAAGTTGGTGAAGGAACTCAATTTGTTATAACACTCCCAAAATATTATAGTTAGATTATTTATGTTAGAATAACATTATAGTTAGTTAAGGATAATTATCAAATTAGACTTAATTCATTTTTTAATCGTGTATATATTCTTAACTAATTCAATACACAAAATCAATTAAAAATTAACAAATTAAGACGATTTTTGTATTTATATTAATTTACTCTTTCATAAAATATGATGTACCTTAACGATGCAATTTACAAAAAGCTTGACGACTTACTAACTTCCGCACCAAAATTACAACTTAATCAAGACAGCAGAATAGTCATATTTAGTGATCTTCATATTGGCAATAAAGGAATGAATGATGATTTCCAAAGAAATTCTGAATTATTTTCGCAAATATTACTAAACCATTATTTGCCAAGAAATTACCAATTAATATTAAATGGCGATGTAGAAGAATTGTATAAATTCAGGCTTAGGACTGTAGAAAAAGTATGGAAACCTATATACGATATTTTTTCTGAATTTAAAAAACAAACTGGATTTTATAAAATCATTGGAAATCACGATTATTTGCTTCGGCATAAAGTAAAATCAAGTTACGACTTACCTCTTTACGAAGCAATTAATTTATTATATAATGATAATTCTGTTTTTGTGTATCATGGTCATCAAACAGCCAATACATTTGAACGTTATAGCCTGTTAGTTCACTTTTTAATTAAGTATTTATTTCGTACTGTTAGCAATACAGCAGTTTCGATGGTTAATAATAAAAAATTCCTAACTGAATCCATTGCTTATGAATTTGCAAAATCAAAAAAAATTATTTCTATTTTAGGTCATACTCATCGTCCTGTATTCGAATCACTCTCAAAAATTGAAGCAATCAAGTTCAATATGGAGTCTTTGCTAAAGATGTATCACAAATCCCAGATTGAGGACACACGAACAAGGTTAGAAAGACAAATAAAAATATTGAAGCGAGAATTAGAATTAGCTACTAACAATAATCATTATTTCGATAGACTTGGGAATATTTATGGCGATGAAGTTGTAGTACCTTGTTTATTCAATTCTGGGGCTGTAACAGGCAAAAGAGGCATTACAGGTTTGGAAATAAAAAATGGGAAAATTAGGTTAGTTTATTGGTTTGACAAAAATAAAAGCCAGCGATATATGGAAGACTTCCGTCAAATCGACACATTGCAATTAGGAGAAACTGATTATTACAGAGCAATATTGAAAAAGGCAAATTTGGATTTTATTTTTACACGAATAAATTTATTATCATAATATTTTAAGAAATTAAGGAGGCTATGTTATGAGATTGCCAATCAAAATAAGCATATTCTTGATGGTGCTTTTTGTTTTCAACAATTATCTTTTTACTAAAGATTTAGAAAACAAGTGTACGTTAACAGTTCAAATCACAGACATCCGAAGTAATGATGGAAATGTTAGAGTGCATCTCTACGATATTAAGAATAAAAAATCTTTTCCTACCAAAACAACCAAAGCAAATAAAAGATTAATTAGTCCAATTTCAAACAATTCAAGTACTGTGATTTTTGCGGACTTACCAAGAAGTACTTATGCTTTCACGGTTCACCATGACGAAAATTTAAACGAGAAAATCGATAGAAGTATAATTGGTTTTCCAATTGAAGGTTGGGGAACTTCAAATAATGTTAAACCGCCTATGCGTATTCCGAATTTCGAAGAATGTTCCTTTGAACTAAACGTCGATAAAACTCTAAATGTTAAAGTTATATA
>DYPF01000515.1 GCA_020720105.1 Chloroherpeton thalassium | reverse complement strand
TTGTAATTGATAATTATTGTTTGTTTGATTTTGAAATAAAGTTGTTTTGTATTCTTCTATGAAAAATGGGTCAGAAACTGAAGTGATGGTGTTGTCGAGTAATACTAACAATGTAGAATTCCCACATAAAATGTGATTGTTATTTTTATTAAAATTAATGTATTTTGTTGCTATTACAATATTTTTAGGGTAAGTAAAAATTTTATTTTTGGTTTCATACTCGATCTTGTACATTCCTGAAAATCCAGTTGACAAATAAAAATACTTATTATTGTTATCCCAATTAAAGTTATAGATATCGCCACTTTCACTTTCCCAGACCACAGAATAATCGGTTGTGGAGTAGAGTGTTACCCCGCCATCGTGCTGATAACCCAGCACAGAACCATCTGGCGAGAACTTCAATCTTTTATCACCCGATTGTTTGTCGCCTGATATATCTAATATTATTTGCTTATCTTTTACTAATTCAGGTAATTTCCATATTTCAATATGCATTTCAGCGGTATATTCTTCTTGTTTATCCGTTACATTCGATCTTCCTGTCAAAAATGCTACTTTGCTTCCATCTGGACTTATGCTTTCTTGTGAAAATCCATAGGCATTATCTCCAGGATATGCTGTGTAGCTGATAATGTGTCCATCAGTTAAATCAACGATTATTAAACTACTATCATATTGAACACTATAATATGTCCTTATTTTTTTTCCATAACTACAAGCAATACCCAAGTTTGCTGCTTCATTGATTTCTAAATTCCAATCATTGATATTGTCTACGATTCCACCCGCAAACGAATATATTTTCTCAAATGTTGTTGCATCGTATTTATCACCATAGAAGTTCCAAAAGTATTTACCATCTTTGCTAAATTGTTTAATTCCACCTACGTTCATTATGCTATCAACCATATTTCCTTGCAAATCATATTTGTATACAAAATGTGGTTCGTGATAATCATTGTCCGCCACAGTTGCATAAATGAACTGGTCGTCTGGCGAGAACACTGCATTAAGTAATCCAATATTACTTGGATAGATTATTTTCGTCCAGATAACTCCATCCTCCGATTTTGCCTGCTGCCCACTTGCGAACAACACCATTAAAA
>DYPF01000010.1:20807-30929 GCA_020720105.1 Chloroherpeton thalassium | reverse complement strand
CTTAGGGCAACAATACGAAATAAAAATTAATAATAAAAATTAATAATAAAAATTATAGAATAGATTTATTGTTTTATCATATTAAACTAAGATGCTTTATTGTCGTTGAGCTGAAAGCAGGCAATTTTAAACCTGAATACACAGGTAACTTAATTTCTATCTCTCGGCAATTGACGATCTATTAAAAAATGAAACGGATAATCCATCGATTGGAATATTGCTATGCAAATCCAAAAATAAAATTGATGTTGAATATGCTCTTCGCGATGTTCTTAAACCAATTGGGGTTAGCGAATATTTATCAAGGAATTGCCCGATAATTTTAAATCTGAACTTCCTACAGTTCAAGAAATAGAAAGAGAATTTGGTCAAATTATTGATGATAAAAAGATGCAAAAATTTTAAAACTCAAAAATAACACCCAAAATTCTTATTCCTAATTAATTACTTTTTCATTTTAAATTAACATTTTGTTTGTAATTTTGAAAAATAATTTATTTATTTAAGGTAATCTTATGTTTAAAAATTTCATTAAACAAAATATATTTTTCGTGCTACTTGTTGTTTTTGCTTTAAATTTAGCAACTGCACAAGAGCAATCAATCAACAAGAAATTTCCCAAAAACATTATCGTAATGATTGGCGATGGAATGGGACGCAACCACATTACATCCACAAATTATTATTTCTACGGCAAGGACTCCGCTCAAGCCTACGAGAAATTTCCCGTACAACTATTTATGTCCACTTATCCAGCAGTAATTGAAGATAATACTAAATATTCTCTAAAATATGATTCTGAATATTTTTGGGCAGAATTCGAAAATCCAAAAGACGGCTTCACCGATTCCGCACCTGCGGCAACTGCAATGTCTACGGGTAGCAAAACTTACGGTGGCTCTATTGGCATGGACTTGAACAAACAACCACTTGTTCACTCTTCGCAAATTGCTAAGAAATCAGGCAAATCTATTGGTGTAGTTACATCAGTGCCATTATCTCATGCTACTCCTGCAGGTTTTATTGCACACAAAGAAAGCCGTAAGCAATATTCTGATATTGCCCAAGAAATGATTGATTCGGACGCCGATGTAATTATCGGTGCAGGTCATCCTGATTATGATAATTCAAATCAAAAATTTGATACTTCCAAATATGAATATGTTGGTGGTACCACATATTGGGAAAAATTGAAAAAAGGTTATAATGGTTGGACGCTTATCCAAACAAAACAAGATTTTGAAAAATATCAGACTGGTAACACACCCAAAAGAATAATCGGTGCGATTCAAGTTAATTCTACTTTACAACAAGAAAGAAAAGGAGATGACAAAGCAGAGCCATATAAATGCCAAAGAAATGCAAATGTCCCTGATTTGCGAGTTATAACAAATGTAGCATTGAATGTATTGGACAATAACCCGAATGGCTTTTTTGTAATGATAGAAGGCGGTGCAATCGACTGGGCTTCGCACGCAAACCAAACGGGCAGAATGATTGAAGAGACTATTGATTTTAATCAAGCTGTTGATGCAGTTGTTAAATGGGTGGAAACAAATAGCAATTGGGACGAAACATTGCTTATCATAACTGCAGACCACGAAACAGGTTATATCACCGGTCCAAAAGAAAATGATCAAAATCCTTTAACAAATCCGATTGTAAACAATGGCAAAGGCAATATCCCCGGTATGAAGTGGAATTCAAATAATCATACGAATTCATTAGTGCCATTTTTTGCAAAAGGTGCAGGCTCGGAACTATTCTATCTTTTTGCTGACGAGACAGATATGATTCGTGGCAAATATATCAATAATACAGAAATCGCGATTGCAATCAAATTGTTATTGAATTACTCGAAATAAAGAATTGGGTACTGGGATTTAGGTGATAGGTATTAAGGAGTTCTAAAAATATTTCAAAATTGTCATTCCCGTGCAAACGGGAATCCACTACTATAGAGGATTTATGGATTCCCACTCTTTGCTATAAGCAAAAAAGGTCGTCTATGAATAAGCGACCTCTTTTTTTATTTGAATATGTCAAAATTACAATTATTTGATAATTGAAGAGATTACTGTGCTATCGGAATAAATCATTTCAGTTGGGAACCAAACTACTTGCAAGCCATTGCCAGCTCTTACGATTTCATCTCTTTGATTATTCTTATCGTGGAAGAATGGATAAACTAAGCGGCGAGTTTCGTTTGCTTTTAAGGTAGTATTAGCAGGGATAATTTGTTTCAATTCAATTGGATATGCTTTAATCAAATTGTTATTAGCATCTAAAAATCTAAATTGACCCATTAAATTTGCAATTTCTTTATCTGATTTATTAGTAATTTCAAATACTAAATAATCATAACTTTTCTCTAAAGTGTCAAGTGGTTTCAAGCCGATGTATTTGATTGAATGATTTACAATTATTTCTGCTTTTGCTAATATCGAAGTCATTTGCTTGAATTCTTGTTGTTTAGCAAATTCATCTTGTGCTGAAATCAATTCTGCAACTGTTTTGCCAACAATAGAGTCTGCATTCAAACCCAAACGGTTGATTGCACCTGTGAAAAGTTGAATGTCTTCGCGTGATAATTTGTTTTCTTCAGTAAGCTTTTGAGCAAGTGAATAGAGGTTGTTCTTTGTGATTTTTTCTTCAGCATATTGGCTGTCTGTCTTTGAATCATCACAAGAATTGAAAATACCAGCAAATACAACAATAATTGCTAATAATGAAAGTTTTTTGAACATAATTTTATTTCCTAAAAAATATAAAATACAAAATTAAGAAATTTTGATTAAATTAATTATTTTTAAGTGAATTATGAATGTAATTTTTTAATATTCCGAATCGCAAACCGCAAGTACTTACACGCAAAGGTTTCCTTTCAAAGAATTCTTGTAAAGCTATAAGAATTAACTGACCTGCTGGTAAAATTCTTGCTCTTTTTATATTTATTCCATATTTCTTGGATAATCCTTCGGGAGAATATGAAGATAATTCTGCAAATAAGTCCAAATTTCTTTGATATTCCAAGGAATAATTATGAATTAAATCGCTATTATAAGCCTTTTCGCCCGAAAGTATATGTGCTAATGTGGTAATTGTACCACCAACACCAACCAATTCATTCGTAAAATCTATTGTTTCCTTATCAATGTTTGACAAAAATGATTCGATATAATCTAATGCTTGATCGATGGCAACCAAATCATATTTATTAAATGGGAAAAATCTTTGCTGAATTTTAACTGCTCCTATCGGGGTGGACTTGGTATAAATTATTTTTCCTTTTTTGCCCGAAGTTATCTCGCTACTTCCACCACCAATATCTAACAAATTTGCACTTTCATTAATTTTGATAGCACCCAAATAACTTAATCGGGCTTCTTCGTCTCCAGAGGCAACTTTAATATTGCTACCAAGAACTTCGCTTAATTGCTTGCAAACTTGATCCCTATTTTCTGCTTGTCTTAGTACCGCAGTTGCAACAGGCAAAACAACATCTACTTTGTCATTTTCAATGATATCACGAAACTTTTTCAAAACTATGATTGCATTATCTATTGCTTTGTGCGAAATTGTATTATCAACTATCAAGTTGTCGCCAAGTTGGGGAATTTCAAAATACTGGTGAAGCACTTCAAATTCATAGCCAGTTACTTTGGCTATCATTAAAATGAACGAGTTGGTTCCTATATCAATAATTGCGATTTTCATATAATTGTATTTTTTAATTAATTGGATTGGAAAGCAACGGAGATCCACTCTTCCTCAGATGTTATTTCTACAAATTTAAAGCCATTTTGTTCTGCAGCTTCGATTAATTCTTCTTGTTGGTATTTCAATACGCCCGAAACTAATAGCATTCCTTTAGTGTTGGTTAATGCTTTGTGGAATTTTGGAAAATTATGAATTAATAAATTTGCAAATAAGTTTGCAACAATTCCATCTGCTGGTTGTAAATCAATTTGATCTATATCCAGTTCTTCTACCACAACTTTATCTTCAACATTATTCAAAATTACATTTTCATTTGCATTTTCGATTGACCAAAAGTTATTATCAAAAGCAAATACTTTGGAAACTCCTAATTTTATAGCTAAAATTGCCAAGACTCCAGTGCCCGTGCCTGCATCTATCCAGAACTGACCAGCTTTGCAATGCTTTTCCATTAATTTCGAAATCAATCTTGTTGTTTCGTGCTGCCCTGTACCAAAACTCATTTTGGGATTAATGATAATTTGTAGTTCGGCAGTTGATTCGTGCTTTTTCCATTCGGGTAAAATTTCGATTCGCTCCGAAATCTTTACAAGGGGAACATTCTCTTCCCATTCTCGGTTCCAATTTTGAGCAGCAATTACTTCTTGTTTTAGAATGCTAATCTCTGAATATACCGGACTTAAAGCATCTAATAGGTTTTGAACAAGTTCTCCCGAGAAAATTTTGTTATCAAATGTAACAATTAGCTTATCATAATCTTCCTGAATGCCAAGAGTTTCAAAATCCATCAGCGATGCTATTGCCAATTCGAAATATTCCTCAGGTATTGAGAAAGTAATATTTAGAAATTCTTTCATAAAAAATAAAATTTTGTATTTTTCAATTCGTCAAAATTACCAAAGAAATAGAAATAAATGGAAAATTTACTCACAAATAAGTTAAAAAAGGTAAAAATGCTGGCAATGGATGTTGACGGCACTCTTACCGATGCAGGAATGTATTATTCAAATTCAGGTGAATCTTTTAAGCGATTTTACACTCGTGATGGCATGGGAATTGATTTGCTGCACCGCAATGGCTTTCTGACGGCAATCATCACTCAAGAAAATACAGAAATTGTAATTGCCCGAACCAAAAAGCTTAAAATAAGCAAAGTAGTTTTGGGCTCGATGAATAAAGAGCACGATTTGCGAAATATTGCTGAGGAATTCAACTTGGATTTAGAAGAAATTGCATATATTGGTGATGATATAAATGATATTTCAGCAATGAAAATTGCGGGCGTTGCCGTTGCTCCAAATGATTGTTCTCATAGCGTAATGGAATATGTAGATTTCCGTACCAAAGCAAATGGCGGAAATGGTGCTGTGCGTGAATTATGTGAATTAATTTTGCAATCACAAAATTTTTCATTAATTTAGAAGAAAAATTAAAACAATAATCATAAATCTGATATTAAAAATTTAAATAAAAAAAAGGTGAAATTATGTCGAATAACGAAAACAACAACGACTTCCTAAAAGGAATGGTAATTGGCTCATTAGTTGGTGGTGCTGTAGGTGCTTTAGTAGCATTACTTTACGCTCCAAAACCAGGCGTGGAATTACGCAAAGATATCAGCGAAAAATCAACTGAATTATATGGCAAAGCATCTGATTATTTCTCAACTGCATCAGAAACAGTACAACACACAGCACAAACTATTATCAATCAAGGAAAAGAAAAAGCCCAAGCAATTGTTGATTCAGCTCGCAAACAAGCAGATGAATTAATGCACCGCGCTCAAGGTTTGATTGTAGATGCTAAAGATAAGGCATCTCAAGTGCAAAGTGGCGTGAAGGAAGGCGTAGATGCTTTTAAAAGAGAAATTAATTGATAATTTGAGGTGCTGGGTATTAGGTGCTTATTATAGCATACGAATAAATTCGTGAGGTAAATATTTAATTTAAACCTCCCCCTTTTATTCCCCCTCTAAGAGAGGGATTTAGGTAAATTTTGACTTCAATTCTGCTAATTTTGGATTGTTTTATTCCCACTCATAGAGGGGATTTAGGGTGAGGACTTGATAAAAAATAGATTTATTTGAAAATTCTTAAATAAACATAATAAGCCAATAGCACCATCTCCAGTATAGAGTTGGGTATAGGCTTAAGGAAAAAATATGGATTCATTATATATAATTATGGCAGCAATAGCAGCAATAGCCATTATAGTTCTGACTATTTATTTAGCTGTCTTCATCTCGAAGGCAACTAATTTAATTCAAGAAGTGCAAGTAAATTTCAAAGAGCAATCCAAACAACTAAAATTACTTGTCGAGAAAACAGATGAATTGATTATTGATGTTCATCAATTTGTCAATAATGCTTCGGAAAGCTTAGAGAAAGTAAATGTAATGTCTGATCAAATAACTGGTTTTGTAAATAAAGTAAATTCAAAAACTGGGAATCTGATGTCTGCGGTTGACGAAATTGCTGTTAATGCACGCGAAACTTACTTTGCCATCGAAAAACCAATCAGAGCTGTGTCGAGTTTTATCAGTAATTTTTCGGATAATATTGCATTCGTAAAATCAATATTCCCATCTAAAAGAAAAGCATAAACCCGAGTGTAAATAATTATCTAAAAAAACTACTCCTGTATTCCATTGTAAGCATACGATATGGCTTATTATATGTTGAAAAAATATCAATCATATTAATTCCAACTGTGAGATCTGACGAAATTGAATAACGAATCGCAAGGTTCGTTATTCCCTTTTTAAGCTCAAATTTTGGGTTGTTATTGCCCGCAAAATCATATTCAAAATTGAGTGATGCCTTATTAGTAATTGTTTGCTCCAATCCGAAATAACTATTAATATGTTCGTATTGCTTATTTACCGCAACTGGATAGTTAACACCCAAATGCAAACTTAAATATCCCAAATCCCATTTGAAAGCCTTGCTTGCAGCAATATATAGTCCAGTTGGCAGAAATTGGTTTTGATCCAGTGAGGGAATATATTCACCCTTGCCAAGTAAATCGATTCCAGCTGTTAATGCTGGATAGTACTTATGCTCATTCAAAATTCTATATCTTGCTATAACACCCAACAAATCAGAAATATCTACGGTCTCGTTACCCGTAAGATTTTTAATGCTTAAACCATATCCAAGCACTATATTTTTTTGCAAATAATATTCACCTGAAATATTTATGCTATTATTTCCTGAGAATTTGAACTTTATAATCTCTCCATTAGTAATTATCCCTGCAGTTGGGTTTTGGACTAATTCCAGAGTTTCTGATGTGAAATTTGTCCCAGCACTGCCGGCAAATGTGGAATAAGAAATGCAAAGTAACGATATAAAAAAAATGAAAGTAAAATATCTGACAATTTTCAAACTGACAAATTTCAAACTGACAAATTTCAAACTGACAAATTTCAAACTGACAATTTTCAAACTGACAATCTTCAAACAATACATCTATCCCCCGATTTTGCTTATTAATATTTTCAAAATTAAGTAATAAATTAAAAAAAATGATAGAAAGCATAAATATTAACAAAAAAATGAGGAATATTAATAAATAATTATCGCAATATAGTCAAAATTTTATAATTTGCAATTTTGTATTAATGGATAATGTTTTTTTATGAGAATGCTAACATTTCTTATTGCTATTCTTTTGTTTTCTTCTTGCCAATCAGCAAAAAATAAAGAAATCATAATATCTGAAGATGATTTTTTATATATGGAGAGCAACGACAGTCTATTCATTTATGTTTATCATATTGTGGATACAGAAAATTCTACTCCGAGCATTATAGAAAGTATCGAATTTAGTTTTCTTGACAAAAACTCAGATACTTTGATTTTAAAACAAGATATGGAAATTGTATTCAATAACTCATACCCAACAGGCGAAAATTCTCTTAGAAATACTCAAATATTCAATTCAGCAATTCATATTAATGATTTGAAAGGCATTGATTACACCGACACCAAAATACTTTTTTCTGTAAAAACAGACAATAAAATCCAAAACGTAACACTGCAAACTAAAAAGTCAAAAGATACTTCCGAAACAAATAAATTTCTTAGACTTTTTCCTGGAATTGTTGAGGTCGCTCCTAATTCACTCGAATTTCAAGTATTTGCAATCAGAACGATGCCACGCTCAGGTGAATATTTACCTTCAAGCGAGCATTTAAGAATATTTATGCAAGATATTGAACAAAAAACATTTTTCAATTCAAGCGAAGAACGGGACTTTTTACAAGCATTATTCACAGTTGAACCTGTAAATGTTGGCAATTATTTTTTATATAAAACAAGTTTTCAATTACCTAAAAATTATAGTATTAACGGTTTGAATCGAATTACATACACAATTCCATCTAAGCCAATAACATATCAATTAGAAATAAATTACTGGAAGAAATAAATGGACTACGAAAAATTTATGAAGCGAGCATTAGAACTCGCATTTATGGGAACTGGCAATACAAGCCCTAATCCACGAGTAGGAGCTGTTATTATTGATCCCCAAGGAAATATTGTTGGCGAAGGCTTTCATAAATCTTTTGGTGATCCTCATGCCGAAGTGGAAGCCATAAAGTCCTCAAAATTAAAGAATTTTGAAGGTTATACTTTGGTTGTATCGCTCGAACCTTGCAATCATTCTGGTAAGACTCCTCCCTGCACAGAAGCAATTATTAACGGTAAATTTTCAAGAGTGGTTATTGGAACTTTAGACGAAAACCCTGATGTAGTTGGTAGCGGAGCCACTCGTTTGCAAGAAGCTGGAGTTGAAGTTATCACAGGAGTATTAGAGCAAGAATGCAAGAATATTAATAAATATTATTTCAAATATATTAAAACAAAAAAGCCATTTATTTTAATGAAGATTGCCCAATCATTAGATGGAAATATTGCCTTAAAAAATGGTCAATCTAAGTGGATTTCCGGCGAGGAATCACGATTATTTGTCCAAAAGCTTCGTTGCGAAGTAGACGCAGTGCTTGTTGGCAAGAACACAATCTTGATAGATAATCCCAAATTGAATGTTCGTGATTACGACTTTCCAAGCCCCAAGAAAGTTATCCTTGACCCTGAATTATCACTTCCATTGGACCTGAATATTTTTAAAGATAGCGACCGAGGCAAGACAATCATCTTTTGCCATAAAAAGTATGCTAAAACGCGTAAAGCCAACACTTTGGCTTTAGCAGGAATTAAAATTGAACCTATCGCTGACGACGATTCTGGTTTGCTTGATTTAGATACTATTATCAAGGTATTATCCACCAAGTACCAGATGACTTCCTTGCTGATTGAAGGCGGTTCTCAGATATTTTCATCATTTATTGAGCATGGATTAGTTGATGAATTACATTTATTTATCGCTCCAAAGATTTTGGGGGCAGGTATGCAATCGTTTGAGAATATTAGTTTAGCTTCGATTGCTAAATCTTATGAAATTGATATTGAAACTTTAGAAAAAATTGGGCAAGACATCTACATTGTTGGCAAATTGAAAAATAAGTAATTAGACCATAAAAAATAATTGATATTTTGTATATTATTTTAAATAATCTTCGTAATTTGCAAGATTATATTTTACAAAGTGAGGAAATATGTTTTATGTAATGATAATTTTGTTGATTATCTTAGCATCTATGCTTATTTTAGTTGTGTTATTGCAACCAGGCAAAGGTGATATGCTTGCAGGACTTGGAAGTGGATTACAAAGTAATTTATCATCTATGTTTGGTAGCCGCCGAACAATGGATTTATTAATGAAAATTACAATCGGTTTTGCAGTTGCAATTTTAGTTCTAACCGTAACTACAAATAAGTTTTTTGTTGGTCAAGACGAAAATATGCCTAAACCAATTATCGAAGGTACAGAATTGCCTCCAGCTGCTCCGCCAGCAGGAACAATGCCATTACCAACCGTACCCCAACCAACCAAAAAATAAGTAAGAATTTATCTTATCAACATTACAAGAAATGCCACACTTCGTAAAAGAAATGTGGCATTTACTTTTTTTACTCAATTTCAATTTTATCAATTTCTTTCATCAATCTATCTGTTTCCGAAAGGGCAACAATTATTTTCTGATAGTGCAAAATATCCTCAAATTCTAATTTCCTTTCTTTACGATCTTTCAGCCATTTTTGTGCCGGTTGATAACCGCCAATGTAGAAATCCCATGCGATTTCGGGAACATTGTCAAAATACTGCGTATCGTTGATGTAAACTTTGCCGACCTCCCCTAACCCCTCCGGAGGAGGGGAATTGCCCACCCCGTCCTTCGGACACCCCTCCGGAGGAGGGGAATTGGAGTTCGGCAATTGCGATGGTGATTAATATGGTTAATATAACGGCTATGATTTTTTAACTATGATTAAT
>DYPF01000010.1:15897-20707 GCA_020720105.1 Chloroherpeton thalassium | reverse complement strand
ATGGTAATCATACGAATCATTAAAATCATAGTGCAGACGATGGTGATTAATATGAAGACTATAATCATAGTGCTCTTTTTTTCTCAAATTTCCATTACTTCATCCCATAAGCAATTTTATTGAATTTTTATCGTTTATTTCATAAATAATTTAAATTTTTATGTCTCAAATTTTTAATAGATTTGTCAATTTTGTTAAGTCCGAAATTAATTCACAAAACTCTAATTATCACCAAAATGATGATTTACAGGCAATTATTGAGGAATTGAACAAAACTAAACAGAAAACCGAACATCAATCAAATTATTCTGAAAATCAACAGAATAAACAACAGAAATCATCAACCAATAATGAGTATTATAGTAATAAACAAGAGCCTGTAAATTCATCTAAATTGGACTTGACTTCGGCTTTTGCAATATTAGAAATTCCCGAAAATACTACTCCAGAACAAATAAAAAGTGCATACAAACAAATAGTAATTCAATATCATCCCGATAAAGTTCAAAATTTAGGAAAAGATATTCGTCTATTAGCAGAGAAAAAAACTATCGAAATTAATTTAGCTTATGAATTTATCAGAAAATCCAAACAATTTTAAAAATAGAATTATTAATACTTTTAGCAAAAACAATCTATCAACGATTGCCATTCTCATTGTCTTTTCATCATTTTTGGGTGTACTTTATAATGCACTATTACCCGAAAGATTGCCGTTTGTTTATCAACCAAAGAAAATTGAAAAAGTCAATGATTCGCTACTATTCAAGTCGCATACTCTTGCTCCTACTGGTTCAAGAATGCCAAAAACAGAAAGTATAATCAAGGAAACTAAGCCAAATAGTTCTGATTCAACAAATGCGAATAAGAAGAAAGTTGATTCAGCAAAAATTGCTCAAAATAAAACTACCGCAGAACTGCAGCCTTCGAATAGTAATGAAGTTCGAACATTAACTTACTCGCAACTTACTAAAATTTTAAACAATAAAGATTTCATCATAATTGATGCACGCCGACCTGATGATTATACCAAAGGGCATATTCCAAGTGCAATTAACATATTTGCTTTAGCCGATGCACAAGAGAAATTTGAACAAATTATGAAATTAAATCCCGATAAAACAATTGTTGTTTATTGCGATGGCATCAATTGTGACCTTAGCCACGAATTAGCAAACGAATTGAAAAGTGCATTTGCCTTTCAGCGTGTATTTTTGTATGTTGGTGGATGGGAAGAATGGCAACAAAAGCGAGGTTAATCAATGGAAAGTAACTTTATTTATGCTAAAAATGTTTATAGTAGCGTTGCATTGCAGCAACTTGGATTGATAGGCGAGAGCGAGGCAATGCAAGATGTAGTGCAGCAATTAATCGAAGTTGCTCCCACAGATTTGTCTGTATTAATTACAGGCGAAACAGGCACAGGCAAAGAAGTTTTTGCAAATGCGATACATAAACTAAGCCGAAGAGCAAAGGAACCTTTCGTTAGTGTGAATTGTGCTGCTATTCCCGAAAATTTGTTAGAATCTGAATTGTTTGGTTACGAAAAAGGTGCATTTACCGGTGCAGTTGATAGGCGAGTTGGATTTTTCGAGTCAGCCAACAAAGGCACTATTTTCTTAGACGAAATTGGAGAAATGCCTATAACCTTGCAAGTTAAATTACTACGAATACTGGAAACGGGTCAGTATTCTCGTTTGGGTTCATCAGAAGTTCGGAAAACAGATTTGCGAATTATTGCAGCCACAAATCGTAATCTTTCATACGAAGTAGTGAATAAAAACTTTCGTCAAGATTTATTCTATCGCTTAAATTCATTTAATATTCACTTGCCAACTTTACGAGAAAGAATCGAAGATATTCCGCTTCTGTTCAATTACTTTGCAGAAAATGTTGCTCGGAATTATAAGTTCAAATATCGAGGCATTTCCGAAGAAGCAATTAAAATCTTGCAAACGTTAAAATGGGAAGGTAATATTCGTGAATTGAAGAATTTTACTGATAAAATTATCACACTTGAGCGTGGCGAGTACATTATCCCTGCAATGATTAGCAAATATCTGCCGCTTGCTTTACCCGAACATTCAGCCGTATTTTCTACACAAAACCAACTTGTTCCACAAGTTAAACCATTTGATGCGAACGAGCTTAGTACTGCAATACTACTTAAGGGACTAATGCAAATTGATGCAAAAATAGATATTTTAGCCAATCAGCAGAAGCAAATTCACAATGATGTTGTGGAATTAAAAAAGACTATTTCTGAAATTTGTGAAGGTGGATATTATTCGATACAAGAAATTAGCGATAATGAAAATATCGATTTCACTAAGATCTCCAATCTAAATTCCAATAGTTTGAATATTGAAGAGATGGAGAAAAATCATATAGTTGCTGCATTAAAAATATACAAAGGTAACAAAACTGAAGCATCTAAAGCCTTAGGAATAAGTCCACGCACACTTTATCGCAAACTTGAATACTACGGAATAGATGTATCCGCTACTTGAAAATAGCCCCTACCCACCAGCAGCTGGAGTTTATATACATATTCCATTTTGTGTGCATAAATGCAACTACTGTGATTTCTATTCTATCACAAAATTGGACAAAATACCGCACTTTATTCAGACATTATTACAAGAAATCGAACTCTTCGCAAAAAATAAGGATTATCGCAAAATAGAAGCAGATAGCATCTTTATTGGTGGAGGCACTCCTTCACTATTAGAACCACAATATATAGAACTTATATTAAAATCACTGAACACAATATTTGATTTTTCAGTTGATACAGAATTCACAATTGAAGCTAATCCCGGAGCTACCGAAAATAAATACTTGTCGGAATATAAGCAACTTGGCATAAATCGATTAAGCTTTGGCGTGCAGTCTTTCAATGATGATGAGCTAAAGTTTTTAGAAAGAATTCATACCGCAAAAGAAGCCCAAAATACGATAGAAACAGCGATTAATCAAGGATTTGACAATATATCTTTGGATTTAATTTTTGGCTTGCCCAACCAAACTATGGAAAAGTGGGCTAACACTTTGCAAACAGCTTTAAGCTATAATCTTCAGCATTATTCAATTTACAATTTGATTTACGAAGAAGGAACAAGATTAACAAAAGATTTGAATTCATCTAAGATAAATGCTCTGCCAGAAGATATGGAAGAAGAAATATATAACTATACAGTTCAAGAAATGCAAAACAAGAACTACAAACAATATGAAATATCTAACTACAATAAAGAAAATTATTTTTCAAGGCACAATATCAAGTATTGGACACATCAAGAGTATTATGGATTTGGTCCATCTTCGCATAGTTTTGACGGGAAAAAACGTTATTGGAACTTTTCAAATTTAAATAAATATTCTGAAAATATTTATAAAAATCAGCTTCCAATTGAAGACATAGATGAATTAGATAATGATAAAATTATTCGGGAAACGATAATGTTGGGGCTTAGATTTGGAGGAGTCCCGATTTTGCCACTTAAAGACATCTATCAGGTTGATTTGTTGGATTTGATAAGCAATAATGAAAATTTGTTCAAACGCCACTTAGAACCAAATATCAATAAATTAATAATCAGCCCTAGCTCAAAATTCATTGCCAACGAAATCGTAATTAACTTAATAAAATACATTGAGTTAAAAATTATTAAATAAATTAGTATCAAAACAAAAATATTTAGTAAATTGCATCGTTTTTAATTTTACTTTTACGGAAATTAGGTCTCAAAATACAATTTATAAAACAAATTAAAGTTAAATCGGAGGATTTATGAGAAAAGCCAAGATTAAATTAGAATTGGGCACAGAACAAGCACGTCGTGTCATCTATATGCACAACAAATTCCTTGAAGGAAATAGTTATTCAAGTGCAGAAATGTATGACGAAGTTACAAGAGTTTTCAAGGTTGATTTATCCTTAAGAACAGTTCAAAGAGATTTGCGTACATTGCACGAAATGGTGCCAAATATGGAACAAGTTAACGTTGGTCGCCAAGTTTATTGGAGACTTTCTAAGAATGCAATTGCTCCTCGTTACTTAAACAATGTTGACCCTAGCGATATGCTCAGCTTCCATTATTTAAAGGGTTATCTTTCGGAATACTCAAATTCAATTCTTGGTAAAGATGTGGACAAACTTGTTAAAAAGATTGACCACACTGTACCTGGCAAAGCCTTTTTATATGAAGCACAAAATCCAAATTACGAATATGGTATTGTAAACTATAAGAATTTCAGCAGTATTTTTGAGGAAATTATTACAGCAATAGCCGAAAAGAAATGGTTAAATATATCTTATATAGATAGATTTGATGACGAGATGCACCATCATTTTGCAATGTTCAAAGGATTCTTCTCTTATAATGGATCCATTTGCTTCGTTGGATTTGTTTCACGTCGCCATGAATTTGCAATTATTCCTATGGAAAATATTGTTAAGACTTCACCTGGACAGCCATATAACGAGTTTGTCCCTGATTTCGATATCCACGATATGTTTAAAGATAAATTCGGTATCTCACTTGGTAAGCATACTGAACTAACTATCCAATTTGCACCTGCTGCAGCCGAGATTTGGGGAAATCGTACTTTTAATCCAAAGCAAACAACAACAAAGATGCATGATGGTTCAATTCAAATTACTTTCAGCACAACAATCAACAAAGAATTGATTCAATGGTTGATGAATTTTGGTGCGTATGTTAAGGTTATCTCTCCAACTGAGGTACTTGAAATGCTTAAAACAGAATTACAGAAAGCTTTAGAACAATATTAATTCTCTACAGAA
>DYPF01000010.1:2138-15797 GCA_020720105.1 Chloroherpeton thalassium | reverse complement strand
TTCTCTACAGAATTAATATGAATTTTCTGGAAATTTCCTCCATCTAAAAATATTATCATCTGAAAATATTCACAGGTGGAGGATTTCTTTTATTACTCTTTCATATTAATAAAAAAATAAAATAGAATAATGAGGATATTGATTTTGATGTTAGGTAGAATTGGAGATATGATTCTCTTTACTCCATTTATAGAAATCTTAAAATCTAAATTTCCTAATTCCGAAATTGACGTTATTTGCTCTTCACATAATTATCCAATAATTGAAAATAATCCTAAGATCAATAAAATAATTAAATATACCAAAAAATTGTGGAATTATTTTTCTATTATTTCAAATTTAATTTCTCAAAAATATGATATTTATATAGACTCAAAAGATCATTATTCTACTGAAAGCTATATTTTTTCAAGAATTGTTCGTGCTAAAACAAAAATTGGATTTGCAAAAGAAAATCATAATAATTTCCACTACAAAATATCCAAATCATCTCCAATAGCAAAGAAACATTTTTCACTTAAAACTATGCAGCCATTTGAATACTTAGATATTGAAATTCCAAAAAATCCACCAAAACCAATACTTTACGAAAATTTAAACTCAAAGTACGATGTAAGTAATTTTATAACTACCCTACCTGCAAAATCAATAAAGGTACATATTAATATTTCAGCAAGTAAGACAATACGAATGTGGAGCAACGAAAATTGGCTTAAAATTGCTAATAAATTCAAAGACAATGCAAATATAGTGTTCATAGTTACTTGTGAACCAATACACTTGCACTTAGCGGAACAATTAATTAGCAAGAACGTCTATCATTTTGCTTCCAGAAATATTTCAGATATAATTTCCCTAATTAAGGAATGTGACATAGTGATAAGTCCCGACACTTCAATTGTTCATATCGCATCTGCATATAATAAGCCAATAATTGCACTATACACCAATAAAGACCAAAATTACACATCATTTGCACCCTTGAGTGATATTCAATATTCAGTTTTCCCAACAAATGGTAGAGGAAATATCAATGATATTCAAGCAGAAGCGGTTATCCATCATTTTCAAGAACTGCTTAATATTCTACAAGATGCACATAATTAGCCTATTATTTGATATTGACCAAAACTAAACAAAAATTCAAATTCAATATTATTTGCTTAATTGCGTTATTTTAAACATATATAATTAGCAAATTAATTTTTCATTAGTCAAATGGCATAATTTTTAATATAATATTAAAAAGAAATACATAAAAGTGCTACTTTTGACCGATAATAAACAGTAAAGAGGAGAAAATGTCAGACGAATTAGAAAAACAAGAACCAGAAAAGCCCAAAAAGAAAGAGAAAAGTGAAGGTAAAGGAGGTTTATCCTTACCAATTATCATTATAGGTTCCGTTGGAGGCTTGATTTTAATTGTGGTTACTGTAGTTTTTGGTTACTTTGTGGCAACAAAATTATTCCCGCAGCAACCAGTTATTGTAAATGGTGTTGCAGCAACTGAACATAAAACCGAGGGCCATGGAGATGCACATAGTGAAAAGGAAGGCGAAGATGAAGACGAAGATGCAGACCACCATCATTCAGCATATATGGAAACTGGCAGAATTACAACTAACCCCAAAGATGCTCCAGCAACATTTGTTGTGCTAAATTTATCTATTGAATTTGAACCAAAAGACCCAGAAGATCCAACGTTCGTTGAAGCAATTGATAAACACGGAGCTTTGAAGATGGATTCGCCAATTATGAAAAAATTATTAGGAAAAATTAAAAGCACAATTAATAATAGCTTAGCTTCGATGACTCTCACAGAATTAAATTCTAAGAGACCTGAATTAACAAAAATGTACAAAGATACTTTGAAACCTGTGTTTAAAAGTTACGCATTGAAATTATACGATGTTGGTTTAATTGAATTTATTGTTCAGTAATTTTTCAAAAGATTGTTCAATTAATATACATAAATTATAAGAATTAATTAGCATAAAAACAATAGTTATATGGCAGATTTACTTTCGCAAAATGAAATAGATAGCTTACTCTCCGAGATGACAAGCGGAAGAGTGCAAGTAGAAGATGTAATAAGTGGAAAATATAAAACTAATGAAATTAGTAATTATGATTTCCGCCGACCAAATCGTATTTCCAAAAATCAGTTAAGAACTTTACAAACAGTTCACGAAAACTTTGCGGAAGTTTTTGGGTATTATTTAGTTTCCAAGTTGCAA
Source organism: Chloroherpeton thalassium (assembly GCA_020720105.1). Lineage (GTDB taxonomy): Bacteria > Bacteroidota > Ignavibacteria > Kapaibacteriales > UBA2268 > GWF2-33-9. Next base: position 13,560 of record DYPF01000010.1, on the reverse strand, counting down.
TCTCTAATTTCAGTCGAAGTAACTTCAATAGATCAATTGTTTTATTCCGAATTTATTTTATCTGTTTCCAATCCAAGTTGTTTGTATGTTTTTGATATTAAAAATACAGATGGTAATGGAATATTAGAAATTAGCCCTCAATTAGCATTAGCAATTGTTGAGAAATTACTCGGAGGACCAGGTGAAGTTGTACCAAAAGCTAGATCAATAACACCCATTGAACAAGCTGTAATCAGAGGAATAATTGAGCATTCATTGTCTGATTTGGGTAATGCTTGGAGAGCTATTTCAGAAATTAACTTTAGGTACACCAGATTAGAAATGGAAGCTGACTTTGTTCAAGTTGCTCCATCATCCGAAATCGTATTAGTTGTTTCATTCGATGTTAACCTCGGAGTAAACACTTATATGATGAACTTATGTTTTCCTACTTTTGCTTTGGAAGAAGTGCTAACAAGATTGAACAGACAACAGGTAACTGCAACAAATGTATCATTGCCCTATAAGAAAAGAAAAGAAAATTTTGCGATGATACATAAACAGATTTCCACTACTTTTTTACCAACTATTGCAGTATTGGCGAAGTCCTCAATTACAGTCAATGAATTGATGAATTTAGAAAATGGGGACATTATAAAATTGGATAAAAGAATAAACGAAGAAATTGAAATACTAATAAATGGCAAACGCAAACTTGCAGGTCGTCCTGGCAGTGTGGAAGGCAAAAAGGCAGTAAGAATAACTCGTTTGCTAAAAGAAGAAGATTTAATTGACCAAGATTTAAGATATAAATCGGAGTAATAAATATGACAATGACACAAGAAGAAATTGATGCTTTGATTGGCGGTGGGGTAGATGTAGAACAACTTTCTGCTGAACAAGAAGAAGAGTTTAGCAAGAAAGACGCCTCTCAAGAAGAACAAGCAGCAAGAATAGAAGGTATAGATCCTAAATTGCAATTACTTTTAGATTTGCAATTACCTGTTTCTATTGAATTAGGGCATACAAATATGCTAATCCGCGATATTTTACGATTAGGACGTGGCTCAGTTATTGAATTTGATAAATTGGTGAGTGAACCAATTGATGTATTGATTAATGGCAAAAAAGTAGCAGAAGGCGAAGTTGTTGTTATCGACAAACACTTTGGTATTAGAATCACTACTTTGATTGATCCTTCAGAAAGACTGAAAGTAGCACGTTCGTAATTTTATTCTTAAGCAAGTAGAATGCTTGAACGTCAAAAAGCAGTGGTTCATTGACTTACAATATTATGAATAATATTATGAATAATATTATGAATTAGAATTTAATGCAATATGGAGGTTGCAATATGGACGGAACTATGGTAAATTCTATGGTAATTCTTGGAATTAGCGTATTTATTTTATTCCTTTTATCAAATTATCTTAAAAAAATCAATAAGAAAAAGCTTTCATATTTGTCAGAATACGAAGGCAAAATTGTTTCACGTATATCACTTACTAAGAATAGCAACTTATTTATCGTACAAGTTGGTACACGAAATTTTTTAATTGCATCAAATGATAAATCTACAAGTTTAATTTCAGAATTAACAAACAATTCTGTTCCTGGTTTGGAAAGTTTCCGAGATTTTCCAAATCAATCATATTTAGGACAACCCAAAAAAGCAAAAACAATAGAAGAAGAACAAGCTATAAGCACAGGTGATGACTTATCTTTCAAATCATTCCTTAAATCAGCTTTCGCTAAAAATAATTAAAATAAAATCAAAAAAAATAACCACGAGTTTTTATGCTCGTGGTTATTAATGAAAAATGAATAGTATTTATTACTTGTTTTTTCCAATTCTAAAACCAATATAATATTGTCCTACTTGATTGGAAGCAGAAAATCTTGAATATGCTGTACAATAATTCGGTCCATCAATATATCCACCACCTCGGAAAACTCTTTCAGGACCTTCTGTTGGTCCGGTTGGATCTGTAGCAGCACCTTCTTCATAATAATCGTAAATGTCCCAAACCCATTCAGCCACATTACCGTGCATATCATAAAGACCAAAGTCGTTTGATATTAGTTGTCTTACATGTTGAACAGATGAAGCATTAAGATTTGTGAATCCTAAAGCTGAAATACCGGCTTCGCTTCCTCCAACATTACCAAATTTGCCAGTAGAGCCTGCTCTTGCTGCGTATTCCCATTCTGCTTCGGTTAATAATCTGTAACCATTGGCATTTTGATCCCAAGTTACTTTTGTGCCATTTATTGTATAAACGGCTTGCAAGCCTTCGAGTTCAGACAATCTATTGCAAAATTCAACAGCTTTAAGCCAAGTAACTTGTTCAACCGGATTTTTATCATCTAAATCTTTACTTGGATTAGAAGCATACATCACTTTTTTGTATGCTGCTTGAGTTACTTCGGTCTCGCTTACATAGTAGTCTTTGCTTATAGTTACGGTACGCTGCGGATAGCAATCAGCTAATTCGTCTGTACATCCCATTGTAAAAGTACCAGCTTTAACTAAAACTAAATCAACTATTGCATTTGCTTTCTTCTGAACAGTAAACTGTTTTGTATTTGATTTCATATTATTCGCAAATACATATATATCTACAACCCCTGATGCGACGTCAGGTACATCAAAGTCTATTTTTGTATCACTCCAATTGGTATAATTTGTAATCTTCGTGGTGCCAAACATCACATAAGCATCTGAGCCTTTACTTGCTCCAAAACTTGTACCTTCAATTTCAATATTTTGTCCAACTTGGGCAATAGTTGGGTTGATTACTGTAATAACAGGTGCTTTAACCGAAACATTAATTGTGTATGTTTTTGCATTGCTTATCAATGACCCAAGCCTAACTGTAAGTGTTCCACTTGTTGCTTTGGAAGGCACTGTAACTTTAATTAAATTACTTTCCCAAACTAAATAATCGCTACCAGCAAGTTCATTAAAAAATACATAACTTGAATCTGATTGCATTGCACCAAAATTGCTTCCTGTGATGGTAACAATGCCATTTGCTTCAAATGCTTCAGGAGAAATCGAGCTTAAAATTGGTAATGGAAGTCCAAGAGTTATAGTCAGGTTGAAGGTGTTACTTCCTTGTTGACCTACCATTACTCTAACTGGACCAGATTTAGCGCCATCAGGAACTTTTACTTTAATTTCGGATTTACTCCATAGAGTATATTGTGTTGCTTTTGTTCCATTAAAATCAACATAGCTATTGCCTTGAGTATCCCCAAAGTTCTTGCCTATAATTCTAAGTTCATCGCCATAAGTTAATTGAGGTGGTGAAGCCATATTGATAAAAGGATCCTCTGCAGCTGCAATTGTAAAGAAAAATCCTTTACTTTGCTGATTAGCTGAAGTTTTTACGATTACATCACCGGTTGTTGCATTTTGTGGAACAGTTACCATTATTAATGTATCATTCCATTTCGAAATAGTTATTGCTTCTACCCCATTGAATGTTACTTTTCCATTGGAATTCCCAAAATTCAAACCCTTTACTTCTATTTCTTGGCCAATGTAGGCTCTACCGTTGCCAACTGAAAGGATTCTGGGAGAATCGTCAAGTGAATAATTTACTTCATTACTATTTTTTTCGGAAGTAACAACTTTTACTTTGCCTGAGGACTTTATTGCAGGAACAATAACTTTGATTTCTGTATCGCTCCAAGATAGGTAAGTATCAGCAATTATATTATCAAAGTGAACTTTGGAAGTTCCTTGAATTGCTCCAAAATCCTTGCCTTTAATTAGCATCTCATCGCCAGATAAAACTTTATTTGATTCTATTGAATTTATGGTTGGATTTTTGGATGGTGTAGGTTGTGTTGGATTATCTTCGCCACAAGAAAAAATGAATAAAAAAGCCAACAAAAACGCAAAATTTCTTATCGAATATTTCATATAAAAACCTTTATTAAATTTATCACTTACTTAATTGAATTACAAAATTAGATATTCTCTACTAATATTACTATTTTAAAATTATTTTGATTCAATAAACTTAAACAACTTAGGAACTAAATTGTTACAATATTATTACAACTTCTGGATTAATTAATATATTGTATTTATCCAAAACAATTATTAGAACTCCTTAGAAAAAAAATGATTTCTGTGTTGAATAGATTAAATATTGTTATTATTTATAAATTTTCCCAATCTTTATTTGATATACTCTTATTCAGAATAGCCTCTAATTCTTTAAGTAATATTTTTAGCTGAGGAATTGAATATTCATCATTACTCGGAATTGCAAGTCGGTGATTCTCATAGACCATAAACTGATGTTTACTTCCATTATATGGACCTAAAAAGCCAAGAACTTTTAGTTTTCTTAGAAAATCTCTACGCTTGCAAGGACTCATATTCTAAGTTTGAGGTAGATATATTTAGGTTCACATCATTTATAATAGGGAACTCGTGCCCTAACCTTAAACCAAGCAAAACCCATTCTTCCAATGTTGATTGCAATAGGTGGTAGGTTTCGTTCAATGTCTCACCAAAAACAACCACACCTTTGCACTTGGGTATTTTACCGCAAAAACTACCATCTTCCAATAGTTCGAATTCAGCTAGATCGAGAGCGTTTTCTATATAATCGGACAAAATAAATTTATTTTTCATAAATAGTTCAACTTATTTTAATAATCAATTAATTTTAATTTTATTTTTAATATACTTCAACAACTTATTTTATTAGCAAGAATAAATTAATTTATATACAAAATTACGGAATTTTAGTTAAATTTGTTTAAATTATTACAACTTCTGGATTAATTAATATATTGTATTTATCCAAAACAATTTTTATTATATAATTACTAAAATCATAGATTTCTTTTCCTGTTGCATTTCCATAATTCACGATGATTAATGAGTGTTTATGGGAAGTACCGACATCGCCTACACGATAACCTTTCAATCCGGCTTTTTCAATCAAATATGCTGCTGATATTTTTACTTTCTCGATATCAACATTATGAAATGTAATTTCGGGTAATAGTTTTTGTAGTTCAACTAATTGTTCTTTTAAAATTATTGGATTCTTAAAAAAACTTCCTGCATTATGATAAACAGAAATAGATGGCAATTTACTTTCTCTTATCTCTGCTATAGCTTGAGAAAGCATTTTAGCATCGTAATTTGTGGAATTACCAAAAAAATCCTTAATATCTTTATAATCTATTTTTGGTTGAAATTTTTTTGATAAGGAATACTTAACCTTCAATATAAACAAATTTTTATTTTCGGGCTGTTTAAAATATGAAGTGCGGTATTCAAAACTGCAATTTTCTTTATCAAAAAGTATTATCTCGCCCGTATTAATATTAAATGCAGTCAAAGAATGAAAAAAATCAATCTGCTCCACTCCGTACGCACCAATATTCTGAACAGGTGCTGCTCCCACCGAGCTTGGTATTGCAGTGAGATTTTCCATGCCGTATAAGTTGTTTTCCAAACAGAAAGAAATAAAATTGTCCCAAGATTCACCGCCCGATGCCTCTACAATAGCAGAATGTTCGTCTTCTTCGATGATTTTAATGCCTTTCAATCCGTTATTTATAACATATCCATCAAAATCTCTTGTGAATAAGATATTTGAGCCCATTCCCAGAAATAACTTTTTGCTTTCGGAAAAATTCTTTTCCTGCATTAAAGTATATAGATCATCAATATTTATTACTGATAAAAAATATCTTGCTTTAGCATCAACTCGAAAAGTATTGTAATCTTTTAAAGAAAAATTAGTTTGTAAATTCATTTATAATTTGCAATCATTAAATGTAATATAGACAAATTAGTAAAAAAAATAGTATTTATGTTAAAAACTATTATTATTCTTTAATTGTAAATGAGAATTTTGAATATCCCAAAATATACAAACAAATTTTCAAAATAATAATGTTTATTTTCAGTTAAAAGTGAATTAAGTTCATTTTTTTTACTATTTTTGCAAATTACATTATAAATTAATGAGGAAAAATGAGTTTTTCTACAATTCCAGAAGCATTTTTAAAAACTTGTAGCAGATACGGTGATACAAAAGCTGCATTCCGTTTTAATGATAAAGAAGGCAAAATTCAATCTATCTCTTATGCTGAATTGCAAAAAAGAGTTGAATATTTCGCAATTGGTTTGATGGATTTTGGATTGCGTCCTAAGGACCGAATTGGAATTATTTCCGAAAATCGTATTGAATGGATAATTGCTGATTTGGCAATAGCTACTATCGGTGCTATATCTGTACCGATTTTCCCTACCCTTACTCCAAAGCAAATTGAATTTACATATAATGACTGCTCTGCTTCGGCTATTATCTTATCAAACAATTTTCAACTAAAAAAAGTGCTGGAAGTACAAGATAATATTGCTTCGTTACGACAGATTATTGTTATGAACGATGAATTTTCTCCACAAGAAATTCAAATAAAAACAATGAAAAGCATTATAGAAGCAGGACAAAAATCTTGTGAGAAGCAGAATTGTTCTAAAATATTGCAAAGTACAATTTCCAAAATCAGTACAGACGACCTTTTAACCTTAATTTATACTTCAGGCACAACAGGCAACCCAAAGGGAGTAATGCTAACTCATAGAAACATCTTGGCTAATTACGAAGGTATCCGCGAGAATTACGACTTGCACGACAAAGATATTTCTGTTTCTTATCTTCCGCTTTCGCATTCCTACGAAAGAACAACTGGATATTACACTTTATTTTTCATTGGTTTGACAATTGGTCTTGCTGAAAGTATTGATGGATTGGTTAATTTTATTCAGGAAATTAAACCAACAGTTATGACAACTGTACCTCGATTTTTGGAGACAATCAAGAAAAAAGTTAATAGCAATATGGCAAAAGAAAGCTCTATAAAACAAGGAATTTTTAAACAAGCAATGGAAGTTGGTAAAAAGTTGATTTATAAACGGCAAGAAGGCAAATCTCCATTGTTACTCGAGATGCAATATAAATTATACGATAAATTAGTTTATCACAAAATTCGTGAACGATTAGGTGGGCAACTCCGTTTATTAGTTTCTGGAGGTGCTGCACTTTCTGATGATGTTTACGAATTCTTTACTACCGTTGGTATTACAACAGTTCAAGGCTATGGACTAACCGAATCGGCTCCAGTAGTTTCTGCCAATCGCCAAGATAAAATTGAAATAGGAACTATTGGCAAACCACTCTTTAATGTTCAGGTTCGATTTGCTGAAGATGGCGAAATTTTGGTAAAGGGCGATAATGTGATGAAAGGATATTGGGGAGATGAAGAAGCCACGCGAATGGCAATTGACGAAGATGGTTGGCTCTATACAGGCGATGTGGGAATTCTAACGAAACTTGGAAATATAAAAATTACAGACCGAAAGAAAAACATTTTTGTTAGCAGCGGTGGCAAGAATATTGCACCACAGCCAATAGAAAATTTGTTATCGCAAAGTAAATTTATCGACCACGTAATATTAATTGGTGAAAAACGAGAGTATTGCACGGCTTTAATTACACCAAACTACGAGCAATTGGAAAGTTTGGCTAAAGAATTTGACATAAAATATGATTCGCCATCGGAACTTACAGGTAATCCGAAAATTGTAAATCACTTGAAGAAAGAAATTGATTATTATCAAAAAGATTTAGCAAAATACGAAAAGGTGCGTAAGTTTGCAATGCTTAGCGAACCATTTACAATTGAAAATGGTGAATTAAGTCCAAAATTGAGCATTAAACGCCATGTTGTAGAGAAAAAATATGCAGAGATAATTTCCCAATTATATAATGAAAACAATTAAAGGGAATGTTGATATTAATTTGAAATTGCACGGTTGTCATTCCTATGCAAACGGTAATCCACTACTATAGAGGATTTATGGATTCCCACTTTCGTGGGAATGACACCAAAACTGACTTATGAGACAGCCTCTTATTAAATCTAAGTTACTTGTATTTTCTATTTCGCTCAATCACCAATAATAACAAATATATATATCCCGTTTAAGCTCAGACGTCGTTGCTACTTAATTCTATTTTGCTTAATTCCCTTTCTTTGCTTTTTAGAATAAATACTCTTGCCGAAAGCAATACTAAAATTATTCCTACAGCCGATACAAAGTATGAAGAGCTTATAAAGAAGTTTAAATATGACATTTCTCCTTTGCCAAAGTTCTTATATAGTAATACTCCAAGGCTTCCTAAATATCCAATGGAATCTGCCAAATATATTAGAAATCCCACATTTCCTTTTATGTTAAATGCTGCTATCATTCTATCAAAAAACATTGAATTAAAGGGCACATATCCTAAATATAAGCCTGCTCCCGTTAGTATTACCCACAACATTGGTGAGATTATTTGCAGTGAGAACATATAAGTGGACACTCCCAAAATCATAAAGCCTAATATGATTATAAAATGGGATACCATCAATGCTTTAAAGTTACTTTTTATTATAAATAATAGTCCCAGCACTACCAAAATTACTAAAGACACGGGTATTTCTGTCAAAGTGAATACGCTTGGAGACCCTGCAAATCCCATAGATACCCACATTTCTGCTGCAAAGTTGTCTCGCAAGTCTCTAAGGGTTGTTAGCATCAAATATCCTATTATTAGGAATATTAATGCACCTGAATATTTCACAAAAAGGCTTACTCTTTCTTCATAATTCATTACTTTTCTTTTGGTTCTAAGTGCTTCATCTTCGGGATTTGGCTCTGGGATTTGATTTAGAAGGAATACTGATATTATCATAATTGGAAAAAATACTCCACCAGTTGCAAATGGCATCCACATATCTGATATTCCCATTCCAATAAGCATTGCTCCTATGGATTTGACCATTCCCGATGAGAAAATGAACGATACCGATAGTCCTGCTCCTAATATCTCCGTATATTTCCTTCCTTCTAAATAGCTAAAGACAAATCCCCATATCATTCCAAGAAAAAATCCGTTAGTAAACATAAATATTATGTTAAATGGTAGTGGTAATAGTGCAAAAAGGAGTAATGACAACCAAGAAATAGTTATTGTAGAGATAATTGCTAATGCTCGCCGCTCTTTTTTAAGTTCTGCTACTATTTTTATGCCATATAATTTTGATATAAGATAACCTACCGATTGAAAAATAATCATTAATATCTTTAAATCTATTCCCCAGACTTCAATATTATCAAATGTTGCTGCTGCAAAGGGCTTTCTGAAAGCATACATAGAACTATATGTTGCTAAAGCAGCAAATATTGCATAAATAATAAAGATAATTGGTCTTGTTTTATTTAAATATTCTGTAATTCTTTGGCTTTTTAACATAATTTATATTGCTTTGAATTCATTTACTACTGATTCTATCGCGTCAAGGAGTGTTTCCATATCTTTTTCATTCAATTCTCCTATATTTCCTATTCTAAAACAATCTTCATTGGTCAATTTCCCTGGATAAATAACCAAATTCTTCTCATTTAGCCTTCTATAGAATGTTGTAAAGTCAAACGGTATGGTTTTAGGATACCTAAATGTATTAATAATATAACTTTCTTTATCATTATCAAGGTATTTTTCGAAGCCAAGGGCTTCCATTCCTTTCAAAATGATTGCTGCGTTTCTTTTATATTTAGCTTTTCTTGCAATAACACCTCCTTCTGCTTCCATTTCAACTAATGCTTGATTAAAAGCAAGTATTGCTTGTATCGGAGGAGTAAATCTGAACTGCCCATCACGTTCTAATCCTTTCCATTGGTCAAATATATCTAATGAAAGTGTTCTTTTCTTTCTATTTGTATTTACTAATACTTCGCGATTGAATATTACAAATGCAAAACCAGGTATTCCCTCAATACATTTATTTGATGATGATATTAAATAGTCTATTTGCATATCATTTACATTAATTTCTATTGCACCAAAGATACTCATTGCATCAACTATTGTTATTATACCATAATTTTTGGCTATTTTCATTATCTCTTCTATTGGATTTATTATTCCAGTAGTTGTTTCGCAATAAATTACTGATAAATATTTTATGTTTTCATTATATTTTATTGCATCTTCAATAATATTTATGTTTGGTAGTTCATTTTCTGCAAAGATAATATCTAAATGTTCTATATTATGTATATCTAATATTGTAGAAATACGTCTTCCATAAGCTCCATTGATTATATTTAATACTTTTCCACCTTCTGGAATAGCTGTAGTTAATGTTCCTTCTACTGCATAAGTACCTGAACCTTGCATAATTACTGCTTCGTAACCATTATCGTTACTTGTTCCTGCAATTTTTAATAATTCTTGACGTACATTTGCTACTATTTCTATAAATTCATAATCTCGTGAGCCAATATCACGTAATGCGGCTTCTTTTACACTTGCTTTTGTATTCAAAGGACCAGGTGTAAATAATTTTTTATCTGCTCTTATCATTTTTTCCTTTAATTATTTATTATTATCTAATGGCATTATACCATAACCAATCTTTTTATTTATATCTTCAAGTATTTCATAAGTATTTGCTATTGAATCTGCAACATAATGTGCCCCTTCTTCTATAAATTTACGTTCTGCAACATTTATTTTCATTGATAATACATCAGAAGGAATATCTTTTATCTCATTTTCGTCAAATCCAACTTCATTACCACATCTTGTTAAAGCAATAACCCACATTCCTGCATTAATACCTTCCTGAATATCTGCAATAGTATCTCCTATTTTAATCATTTTCCATAGTGGAAATGTTTCCATATTAATTGCATTCTTATAAATCATAAAAGGATAAGGTCGACCATAAGGAACTTCATCAGGAGTAACTACAGAATCAAAATAAATGCCCATTTCTTCTGCAATAGGTATTATTGAATTCATCATTACACGTGTATATCCTGTAGTAGAGCCAAATTTAATATCGTTTTCTCTCATTGTATTCATAAATTCAACAACTCCAGAGATAGGATTAGATCTTATCAAAGCTTCTTCTCTTGTTGTTATTAATAATTTGGCAAATATTGCTTTGCTAAGCTCTATTAACGTAAGATTAGTTTGATCTTCCCATTGTTTTTTAACAATTTCTTCGTTCAACATACTTTGTATATGTATTAATTTATGTAATCCCATATACTTTCTAATAGTTTCTGCATCTAAAACAATATCAAAATGTTTAAAAGCAGATAGCATAGCATAAATAGGAGTCATACTACCATAATCAATAGTTGTTCCTGCCCAATCAAGGATTATTCCTTTAATGTTATTCATTATTTTACCTGTTATTTATTGTAATAATATATATTTAACAATTATAATACCTTTATTATCAAATGTTATAGTTCGAATAACACGTGGTTTTATACAAATTATTATAGTTTTTATTATAATAACACGTGGTTTTATACAAATATTAATAGTTTTTATTA
>DYPF01000010.1:0-2038 GCA_020720105.1 Chloroherpeton thalassium | reverse complement strand
ATTAGGAAAATATATAATTCCAGAGTAATAATATGTAGATATATATAGTAATTAATAATTCCTTATCAATTAATACTATATTTCATACCAATTTTACCACTTCTACCAATAGAATTAATACCTGAGCCGTGATAACGGTAATCTACATCTAATAAATTATATAATCCCAAAGTGATATTTATTGTTTTATAATTGTAATTAGCAAAAATATTAATAACATTCCATCCATCTGTTCCATCTTTGCCTATTCTATTATCACTAATATCTCCTTTTGCCAATCTATCTTGTGAAAATGCAAATAAATATTCTGCTTTAATATTATAATTGTTAGAAAATATATAATTAATAGCCAATAATCCATTCAAAGGAGGAATTCTACGCATTGGATCATTAGATATTATATCTACACCATAAGTATATGTTATAAAACCTTCTAAAATTATATTATTTGTAGGTAAATATTTAACAAAAACCTCTGCACCTTGAATAAAAGCACTTGCTGTATTCTTCTTAATATAAATTGGATAACCATCAATAGAGTCTTTACCATCAATATTGCCCCTAATTCTTTGAATAAAATCTGAAAGATGATTATAATATAATGAAAACTCAGTCCAAATATTACCTTTTATATATTTATGATTTAATTCATAATTAATACTAACTTCTGGCGATAAATTATTAGATGGAATTTCATATCTAAAGTCCACTATTCCAAGAGAACCAAGATCATCTATGTTAGGAGCACGAAAAGATTTGTTAATAATAGCTCCTATTGTGTGAAATTTAGCTATTTTTTTATTAATAGCAGCCTTCCAGACTAAAGAATTAGTTGTAAATAAAATATTACCAAGAGTTTCTTCAGGAATATGAATAGTAATAGCATCATATCTAACACCTAAATCAATATTAAGACTTGATATTTTAATATTATGAAAATTAAATGCAGCAAAATTATTAAAAGTAGAGTTGTCAGGATATAAACCACGTTTAATAATAGATGATTTATCTATAATATTAATATCTTCTCGAGTGGAATTAACCCTATCAAAATAATTTTCAAGACCTGTAGTCATATTCCAATATGAATTAATAATAGAAGTAGCCAAAGCAGTAAAGCCAACATTAAAAATCTTATCGTTTTCACGCCTTTCAGTTGTGGAATTATTCTTTTTAGAAATGCGACCTTCTGCTGAATTAGTATTAAAGAGAGTTATAGAAATATTATTAAGCAATATATTATTAAAATTATGAGTATATTGAATATAATTAAGAAATCTCATTTGAGGATCAAAGAAATTATACTCATAATTTTCTAAAATAACTTTGTGATAAAGTGGAATATCTGTCTGATTAACAAATTGACTTGTAAAATTAAGCAAAGAAGCGGCATTAGGTTTAAAAGATAAAGAGAAATTGCCATTAAATTGTTTATAACCACTTGGAGATTGAATGCCAGTAGTATCACCACCAATTAAATCACCAAAATCAGAATAAGAAACAGAACCTAACATAGCAATATTATTAGTACCAAGATTAAAATTAGCTGCAACACTCTTCTCCATATCACTTGTCATATAATTAGCAGATAAATCAGAAGAGAAATGAAGTGAATAATCATCAGAAAGATATGGTTTACGAGTAATAAGGTTTAAAGTACCACCAATAGCATCACTTCCATATTCAACAGAACCCTGTCCTTTGTAAATTTCAACTCTTTGGATAGTATTAATATCAATTGTATTAAGATATTGGTTTGGTCCAGAACGAGTAGTGGAATTATTTAATCTAATACCATCAATTAGAATAAGAACTTGCTGACCTGTTAAACCTCTAACAAATGGAGAACCACCACCGTGGTTAGTTTTTTGCATAAAAACACCTGAAGTAGAAAGCAAAGCATCTGGAACAGAATTTGGATTAGTCAAATTAATCTTGTCACGGGACAAAACAGAAACAGAACCAGCAATATCAGCAATATTTTTGCTATGTCTTTCGGCAGTAACAACAATAGTATCTTTCAAAGTATGTGATTTAA
>DYPF01000168.1 GCA_020720105.1 Chloroherpeton thalassium | reverse complement strand
ATTAGATTTTTATTAGATTTTTATTAGATTTCTATGATTTTTTGTTAATTTTGTAAAATTTCATTTACCAATTCAATAAAAGTACAAGGAATTTGTATGAACGAAGGAATAATAATCCAAGTAATCGGTCCTGTTGTGGATGTTCAGTTTTCAGAAGGTAAATTACCTGCAGTATTAAATGCATTGGAAATACCAAGAAAAAATTCGGAAGGCAAAGACGAAATATTAATATGCGAAGTTCAGCAACACTTAGGCGAAGATAGAGTTCGAACGGTTGCAATGGACATAACAGACGGCTTAGTTCGTGGAATGAAGGTGATAGATTCAGGCAATCCAATCACAATTCCTGTAGGTCAAGAATTACTTGGACGAATGATGAACGTTATTGGCAAGCCAATTGACGGCAAAGGTGAAATAAAAGCTAAAGATAATTATCCTATTCACCGCTCAGCTCCCAAATTTGACCAATTAAGCACAAAGAAAGAAATGTTCGAAACAGGCATTAAAGTTATCGATTTAATCCAACCATTTACAAAAGGTGGAAAAACTGGATTATTCGGTGGTGCAGGCGTGGGCAAAACAGTTGTGATACAAGAATTGATTCACAATATTGCAAAGTTCCACGAAGGTTATTCTTGCTTTGGTGGAGTGGGCGAACGTTCCCGCGAAGGTAATGATCTTTATTTAGAAATGAATGAAAGTGGTGTAATAGATAAAACAGTTTTGGTATTCGGACAGATGAACGAACCACCAGGAGCACGCTCACGCGTTGCATTAACAGCATTAACAGCAGCAGAATACTTACGCGACGAAGGCGGACGCGATGTGTTATTATTTATAGATAATATCTTCCGTTTTATTCAAGCAGGTTCGGAGGTTTCCGCATTGCTTGGTCGTATGCCATCAGCAGTAGGTTATCAGCCAACACTTGCAACTGAATTGGGTGAATTGGAAGAACGAATTGCGTCTACTCATAAGGGTTCAATCACTTCGGTTCAAGCAGTTTATGTGCCTGCAGACGACTTAACAGATCCAGCACCAGCTAATACATTTACTCACTTAGATGCTAAAACAGTACTTTCCCGTCAGATTGCAGAATTAGGTTTATATCCAGCTGTAGATCCATTGGATTCAACTTCCAGAATTATGGACCCTCTTGTAATTGGACAAGAGCATTATGATGTGGCAATTGCTTGCGTGCAAACACTCCAAAAATATAAAGATTTACAAGATATTATCAATATCTTGGGTATGGACGAATTAAGCGATGAAGATAAGATTACAGTTTATCGTGCAAGAAAAATACAAAGATTCTTCTCCCAACCATTCCACGTAGCAGAGCAATTTACTGGATACGAAGGAAGATATGTTAAAATTCCTGAAACAATTTCTGGATTTAAAGCAATTTTAGAAGGTAAAGTTGACCATATTCCCGAAGATTTGTTTGTATATACAGGCACAATTGATGAAGTTATCGAAAGATATAATAAAAGTCGAGAATAGATTCTAATTTTAATAAAATTAGAATTTACTTGAATAAAAATAAAAATTACATAATTTACATAACTAATATACACGAACAAAAAGGCTTGTGATGAGTAGCAAATTATTGAATGTAGAAATAGTATCTCCCCAGAAGGAAGTATTCAAAGGAGCGGCAATTTCGGTAAATGTACCTGGTAAGCAATCGCCATTTCAGATATTATTCGACCACGCACCAATCATCTCCACATTAGATATTGGAATTGTTAAAATTATTGATGAAAATAATAAATCAAATTATTTCGCAATTTATAATGGATTTGTTGAAGTAGCGATGAATCAAGTTACAATTATTGTTCAAGATGTTGCTACCCAGTCCGAAGTAGACGAGAAAACTGTAAATGATGCAATAAATCAATACAAATTGCAATTACAAGAAGCAGATAAACAACAAAAAGAGCTTTTGGTTCAAAAAATATTATTTAATGAAGCAAAACTGAAAATAATTAGTTTTAATAGATAATTCTTAAAAGATAAGATACAATGCAAAATATAAATAAAATCGTAGGTGAAGCCCTCACCTACGATGATGTATTAATTATTCCAAGATATAGCGAGGTCCTCCCGAAAGATGTTAATGTCAAAACAAGACTAACCCGCGAAATTCAAATCAATACACCAATATTAAGTGCTGCAATGGATACTGTTACCGAAGCAAATATGGCCCGTGCTATTGCTCGCGAAGGTGGTTTGGGGGTAATTCATAAAAATATGTCAATTCAACGACAAGCCGAAGAAGTAGATTTAGTAAAACGTTCCGAAAGTGGAATGATTACCAAACCAATTACACTTTCTGCTGACAACACAGTTGGCGATGCATTGAATATTATGAGCAAGTTTCGCATTTCGGGTATTCCTGTTATTGAGCCAGATGGCAAATTAATTGGAATTATCACCAATCGCGATTTAAGATTTAACCCTGATTTCTCCGATAAGCTCTCTAATGTAATGACTAAAAATAATTTAGTAACTGCACCCTTGGGCACTACATTAGAGGATGCAGAAGCAATTCTTCAAAAACATAGAATTGAAAAATTACTTGTTGTTGATGATTATTATCATTTAAAAGGCTTAATCACTGTTAAAGATATTCAAAAGAAGAAGCAATTTCCAAATTCTGCAAAAGACTCATCTGGTAGATTGCTATGTGGAGCGGCGGTTGGAGTGGCAAACACAACAATGGAAAGAGTTGAGGCATTGGTTGCTGCTTCGGTAGATGTAATATTTGTTGATACAGCTCACGGACATTCTTTGGGCGTATTGAATGTGCTTAAACAAATCAAGCAGACATATCCGCACTTGCAGGTAGTAGTTGGGAATATCGCTACTAAAGATGCAGCATTAGCACTAATAGAATATGGAGCAGATGCCATAAAAGTTGGAATTGGACCAGGCTCGATTTGTACAACTCGCATTGTAGCAGGTGTGGGAATGCCCCAATTAACTGCAATTATGCAAACATCCGAAGTTGCTCGTCAATTCAATGTGCCATTAATTGCAGATGGTGGAATAAAGCAAACTGGAGATATTGCAAAAGCAATTGTAGCAGGAGCAGACACTGTAATGATTGGCAATTTATTGGCAGGTCACGAAGAAAGCCCTGGAGATAAGATAATTTACGAAAGACGTGCATTTAAAATATATAGAGGAATGGGATCGCTCGAAGCAATGAAACAAGGGTCGGCAGATAGATACTTCCAAGATGTAGAAAGCGAAATATCCAAGTTTGTTCCTGAAGGAATTGAAGGACGCGTACCTTTCAAGGGTAATGTAAGCGAAACAATATATCAGTTAATGGGTGGGCTTAAGTCTGCAATGGGTTATACTGGCTGCAGTAATATCAGTGAATTTCAGAAGTATGCTCAATTTACAAAAATTACACATTCAAGTCTGGTGGAATCACATCCACACAATGTAGCAATAACAAAAGAAGCACCAAATTATTTTGTATAAATCAAATATAATAAAAGATAATTATTTGAGGTAGATATGGCTAAAAGGTCAACTAAAAAAGCAGAAACCGAAGTTACTCCAATCAAAGAGCAACCAGTAGAAAATTCAATGGATTCAATAGAAATTGAAAAACCAAAAAAAGAAAAACAAAAAGCAAAAGTAGAAGAAACTATTGAAGTAGTAGAAATCAAAAATCAAGAGATTGAGGTAAAACCAAAAGCTGAAAAACCTGCTAAAAATGGAAAAGTAGTAAAACTGAAATATCCAGATAAGATTAACTATCGTTTGGAACAAATCAGATTCAAATTAATTTACGAAAAAGTTGATGGAGTTTACGTTTCATATTTACCTAACATTAGATATTTAACAAATTTTTCGGGTTCAGATGCACACTTATTCATATTTCAAGATGAAATTATATTTATTACAGACGATAGATACGAAGAACAAGTAAAATCTGAGCTTTATGATTTACCTAATATGAGCACTCATATTAGCCGTGATGTGTGGGAATTAGCCGAAAAAATTGGCGTATTGGATAGATACAAAGAAATCGCATTTGAAGCTGACAAATTACCTTATCAAGATGCAGTTGAAGTCAGAAATAGAATTCGTCCTATTAAATTTAAACCAACTCCTGAAATTGTAGAACCTACTACACGCGCTAAAGCAGCAGAAGAATTAGAATACATAAAGAAATCTTGCGAATTATCCGAAAAAGTTTTCACCTTAATGCTAAATTACATCAAACCAGGAATGAGTGAAAAAGAAATTGCCATCGAAATTGCCCACGAAAGTCGCAAATTAGGTTCTGAAGGCGATGCATTTGATATTATTGTTGCAAGTGGACCAAGAGGTGCATTTGTGCACGGTCAGCCTACTGATAGAAAAATCAGAAAAGGTGATATAGTAATCATTGATTTCGGAACAAAAATCAATGGCTTTTGCTCGGATATTACAAGAACTATTTGTGTCGGTGCCAAGCCAACTAAAGAGCAAAAAGCTTTGTACGCATTGCTTCGAAATGCCCAAATGAAGGCAATCAAAGCTATTCGACCTGGAATGAATGGTAAAGTATTGGATAAAGTTGCTCGTTCAGTAATCGAAGAAGCAGGATTTGGTGAATATTTCAAACATTCTTTGGGTCATGGATTAGGATTAGTGCCTCACGAAAAACCAATTATCACTTTCCGTAAAGATGATCAAAATATTCCTGAAGAATCAGTATTAGCTATTGAACCTGGAGTATATATACCAGACAAATACGGAATGAGAATAGAAGACAATGTTTATGTTACTAAAAATGGAGCAATTATGTTAACTAATGCTCCTGATGAATTGCTTTACATTCTTTAATTTTGAATTTTATAATAAAAATGAATTTAAAATTAAGTCATAATATTATTCAAAATTAATTCAGATGAGAAATTTAATAGCATTTTCCTCTCCAAGCGGGGGAGGAAAGTCAACATTAATCCGCAGATTATTATCAGATTTTCCACAATTTATTCTATCTGTATCAGCTACAACACGACAACCACGTGAAGGTGAAATTGATGGAGTTCATTATCATTTTATCTCCAAGGAACAATTCAAAGAATGGATTGAACACGACAAACTGATTGAATGGGAGGAAATTTTTGGCAATTACTATGGTACGCCATTAACTGAAATTGACAAAGTCAATGATGTTCACAAATGCCTGATTTTTGATATAGATGTTAAAGGTGCTTTATCAATTAAATCTAAGTTTCCTGAAACATCAAACTTAATTTTCATCGCTCCGCCTTCATTGGATATTTTAAAGCAAAGATTATCTGCACGTGGTACAGAAACTGACGAACAATTAGCAAAACGCATTGCTCGTGCAGAATTCGAAATGGGCTTTAAAAATCAATTTAATGAAATCATTATAAATGATGATTTAGAGACTGCATATCAGAATCTAATTGATTTATTAAAAACAGAACATTGTATTTTGTAATTTATTATTTATTCTTAATCAATACAATAAATTTTGTAATTTTGTGTTTAATAAACTTTGTTTGAGAAATTAAATAATTTTATAATAAGAATAGAAATGGCAACAGAAATAAAAACAGAAAAATTAGATTTTGAAAAAGTTTGGTTTATGTTCCAAGAATCAGACCGCAAATTCCAAGAAACAAAAGAGTTAATCAAAGAAACCGACATCAAATTTAAAAAAGTGGAAGAAGAAACAAAACGAGA
>DYPF01000167.1 GCA_020720105.1 Chloroherpeton thalassium | reverse complement strand
ACTTCATCATAAGGTTACGAAAGGTCAGCGAAAGGGATATAATATTTATCTAAATAAAAATTAATGTCCAGCATAATAAATATTAAGGACATCTAAAGTTGAAATAAATATAACAAAAGGGGATTGATGTATTAAATTAATTAATCTAATAATAACTAAATAAAAATGGACACCATATATAGTGTCCATATAATAATATTAATATAATAAACAAATAACTGAAGCCTACATTCTAAAAACTCCAAAGTTATGGTTAGCAATAGGCTTGTTCAAACTCATAGCAATAGATAATCCAAGAACATCTCGCATTTTTAGAGGATCAATTATACCATCATCCCAAATATGTGCAGTGCTATAATAAGGACTTGCCTCTGCTTCGTACTGATCAATAATTGGTTGACGAATAGCATTAATATCATCTTGAGTTAAATTCTTTCCTGCTTTTTGTAATTGATTGATTTTAACAGTAGCCAGAACGTCAGCAGCTTGTTCTCCACCCATCACACTTATTTTACTATGTGGCAACATAAATAACAGATGTGGATTATAGCCACGACCACACATTGCATAGTTACCAGCACCATAGGAGCCACCAACCATAATTGTAAACTTGGGAACTTGAGCATTAGCAACAGCATGAACAAGTTTAGCACCATCACGAGCAATGCCTCCGTGTTCATATTTCCTTCCTACCATAAAACCAGTAATGTTTTGAAGGAAAACCAAAGGGATTTTACGAACAGCACACATTTCAATAAAGTGAGCACCCTTCAAACTGGATTCAGAAAAGAGCACACCATTATTACCCAAGATGCCGACAGGATAACCCATAATACGAGCAAAGCCAGTTACCAACGTTTTACCATAATTTTCCTTGAATTCTTGAAAACGAGAACCATCAACAATACGAGCAATAACCTCACGCATATCAAAAGGTTGTCGAATATTCTTAGGAAGAATGCCATAAAGTTCAGCTGGATCATAATAAGGATCTTCTGGCATTTCACGCCCAATATCAAACTTGCGTTGAGGAGTAAGATTCTCAATAATATTACGAGCAATATCCAAAGCGTGTTCATCATTATTAGCTAAATGATCAGCAACACCCGAGATCTTAGTATGTACATCTGCTCCACCAAGTTCTTCATCAGTAACATCTTCGCCAGTAGCGGCTTTAACCAAAGGAGGACCACCGATAAAGATAGTAGCCTGATTACGAACCATAACTGTCTCGTCACTCATAGCAGGCACATAGGCGCCACCAGCAGTACAAGATCCCATAACAACAGCAATTTGTGGAATGTTTTGAGCGGACATAATTGCTTGATTATAAAAGATCTTTCCAAAGTGATCTTTATCTGGAAAAGTTTCGGACTGATGTGGCAAAAAGATACCACCAGAGTCAACAAGATAAACGCTTGGCAAATTATTTTGAATGGCAATCTCCTGAGCACGAAGATGCTTCTTGATAGTCATAGGAAAATAAGTTCCACCTTTAACAGTAGCATCATTAGCAACAACCATAACCTCGCGACCTTTAACAATACCAACACCGGTAATCATACCAGCTGCGGGAGCTTGATTATCATGCATATTATTAGCAGCAAGAGAAGAGAACTCCAGAAAAGGAGTGTTAGGATCTAATAATTTACGAACTCTATCACGAGTAAGAAGTTTGCCACGAGCAATGTGTTTGTTGCGAGCGTGTTCTGGACCACCGAGTTTGACTTGATTAGTTTTTTCCTTAAGTTCATTGACTAATTTAATAGAATTATCAAAATTCTCTTTATAGTCAGGATTTTTAGTAGAAATTTTGGATTTAATACGATTCATAAAAATTACAATTTAAAGAATTGTAATTTAGCAATTTTATCTAAAACGTATATCTCCATCACTAAAAATAGAGCCTTCGGGTTCATATAAATTTGTACTTTCAAATATGTCAGTCTTAATCATAAAGATAATATCATTAATTAGGGATAATTTTTGCGTAGCAATTTCATTATTGGGTTCGATAGACAAAATTCTATTCAAATCATCAATAGATTGAGGGAAGTTTTGGAGTTTGTAGAAAATATCAGCCCTAAAAGTTAATAATTCAATATTATCTGGGTCATTTTCAATTGCTTTGGATAATTCAGCGAGAGCATCATCAACTTTAATTTCTTTTATAAACTGATTTACTCTATCAATAATTGGGTTATTATTCATAAATTTCTTGCTTTAATTTTATTTTGGATTAATGTGAAAATTATAATAAATATAAAACGTCTTTATTCAAATATTATTAAATTTGTAAATTAAAAAATATCAAAAATGAATAATCAATTAATCCCAATGGTCGTAGAGCAAACCAGCCGCGGTGAACGCTCTTACGATATTTACTCCCGATTGCTTAAAGAAAGAATCATATTCCTTGGAACTGCCATTGACGACTATGTTTCCAATTTGGTAATTGCACAATTACTATTCTTGGCAAGCGAAGACCCAGAGAAAGACATATATTTGTACATCAATTCGCCAGGTGGCTCGGTCTCTGCTGGACTTGCAATTTATGATACAATGCAATTTGTAAAGCCTGATATTTCTACAATTTGTATGGGAATGGCTGCATCTATGGGTCAGATTCTTTTATCAGCTGGAGCAGAAGGTAAGAGATTTTCCTTGCCAAATTCAAGAATTATGATGCACCAACCCTCAGGCGGAACTCAAGGACAAAGTGTAGATATCGAGATTTATACCAAAGAAATGATACGAACACGCGAAAATCTGTACGAAATTATCGCTAAACACACCAAGAAAACTACTGAACAAATTCATAAAGATGCCGATCGCGATAATTATATGACTGCTTCTGAAGCTTTAGAGTATGGTATAATTGATAAAATTTTAACAAGTTCAAACGAAATCAAGTAAAAGTAATCTAAAATGGCAAAAAAGAACGATATAATAGCTTGTTCATTCTGTGGAAGAAAGCAAAATGAAGTAGAAAGTTTATTGAAAGGCAATAATAATACTTTAATTTGTAATATTTGTATCGAGAATGGTTATGAAATTATTCATCCTAAGAGCGATGCAAAGACGGATAAAGACACTCCTCAATTTTTATCAAAATCCAGAAGTCTTCCCAAACCCTCAGAACTTAAAGCAAAATTAGATGAGTATGTTATTGGTCAAGATGATGCTAAAATCGCATTATCTGTAGCAGTTTACAATCATTACAAGCGAATTGTTTCACCGCAATTAAATGATAATGATGTAGAAATCGAAAAAAGCAATGTTTTATTGATGGGTCCCACAGGCACAGGCAAAACTTTACTTGCACGCACTTTAGCTCGCATTTTGAATGTACCATTTGCAGTTGCAGACGCTACAACAATTACCGAAGCGGGATATGTGGGTGATGATGTTGAAACAGTATTGCTAAATCTTATCCAAAATGCTAATTATGACGTAGAAGCAGCAGAACGAGGAATTATTTTTATTGATGAAATAGATAAAATATCACGCAAAAGCGAGTCTTCAAGTATCACACGTGACGTTTCGGGCGAAGGAGTGCAGCAATCATTATTAAAGATTCTGGAAGGTACGCGTTCTGGTGTACCACCAAAAGGTGGAAGAAAGCATCCCGAACAATCATTAGTTTATGTTAATACAAAAAATATTTTATTCATCGTTGGTGGTGCATTCGTTGGATTGGAAAGGATTGTGTCAAACAGAATGAGCAAATCATCGATTGGGTTCAATTCCAAACCAATATCAAAAAAGAACAATGACTTTAACTTCCTATTAAGTGTTGAGCCTGATGATTTAGTTAAATATGGTTTTATTCCAGAATTAGTTGGCAGATTACCAATTATCACAAGTCTTCACGAATTGGACGAAGAAGCCTTGATTAATATATTGACTAAGCCAAAAAATGCCCTAATCAAGCAATATTCTAAATTATTACAAGTTGATGGAGTAGATTTAGAGTTTGAAGATAAATCACTTCAAGCAATTGCTCGCGAAGCAATGAATCTAAAGACTGGAGCTCGAGCTCTCCGTGGTATTTTGGAGAATTTATTAAAACCAGTTATGTTTTCCATACCTGACAGAGATGATATTGGAAGAGTGGTTATTACTGAAGAAACAATCGTGAGTAAGACTGCACCAATATTAATTCCAAAATCATCAAAGCAAAAAATTGCATAAATTCCATCTTTTAAATTTAGTTATTTGGAAAATATCTTTGGAAATAAAGAAAAAAGCAAACCATCTGCAAGTAATATAAACCAACCACTTGCAGATAGGTTGCGTCCTGCTTGTATCAATCAGATAATCGGGCAAAAACACCTTTTAAGCAATAACTCACCATTGTTTAAGATAATTTCTCGTGGTCATCTTCCATCTCTAATATTTTGGGGACCTCCCGGTTGCGGAAAAACTACACTTGCTCATTGTCTTGCAAACGAAATTGATGCTCAATTTTATCGCATTTCTGCTGTTGAATCTGGAGTGAAAGATCTTCGTGAAATAATACAAAAAGCAGAGGCAAATGCAAAATTTAACAGAAAAACCGTATTATTTATTGATGAAATTCATAGATTTAATAAATCTCAACAAGATGCTCTTTTGCATTCTGTGGAAACGGGCTTAATTACATTAATTGGTGCAACCACCGAAAATCCATCATTTGAAGTTAATTCTGCTTTACTTAGCAGGACACAAACTTTCAAGTTAAATCCTTTGAAGGAAGATGAAATCAATGAAGTAATTACACGAGCAATCCGTGATGATGACATTCTCTCAAAATATGAAATTGAAATAGAAGAATATTATGTTTTTTATGAATTATCTGCTGGTGATGCACGAGTAGCATTAAACATCCTTGAAAATTCTATCCGTTTAGCTTCAAATGATGATACTAAAATCATTTTGGATAAGGAAACTATAGTCAGTGCAGCCCAAAGAAAAGTTATTCAATATGATAAAAATGGTGAAAATCATTATGATACAATTTCTGCATTTATCAAATCAATGAGAGGTAGCGATCCCGATGCTGCATTGTTATGGATGGCAAAGATGCTTGATGCAGGCGAAGACCCAAAGTTTATTGCTCGCCGAATGGTAATATTTGCAAGTGAAGATATTGGGAATGCAGAACCTATGGCTCTCTCGGTTGCGATAAATGTGTTTAATGCAGTTCAAATAATTGGAATGCCCGAAGCAGCACTCAATCTTGCACAAGGAGTAACATTTCTTGCAGGTTGCCCAAAGTCAAATGCTTCTTGCACTGCATTGATGTCCGTTCAGCAAAGTATAAAAGATAATCCTAACTTACTCCCACCTTTGCATTTACGAAATGCACCTACAAACTTAATGAAGCAGGAAGGCTACAGCAAAGATTACAAATATCCACATAGTTACACTGGTAATTTTGTTGAAGAAAATTATTTTCCAATTGAATTCAAGCCAAAACAATTCTATTTCCCTTCTGAAAATGGCAAAGAAAATCAAATCAAAGAATATTTAAGACATAATTGGAAGGATAAGAAGAATTATTGAACCCAAATTACATTGTCAGATTAAAAGTTTAATCTAAAATTAATTGGGAAATAAAAGCATTCATCAACCTTATGGTTATCTTTTAAATTTGTTTTTGCACTTTACGTAATTTTTTCTTAAAAATGGTGTCTATAATGTTTAGAATTTAATATTTTCTTATAATTTAGTAATAAGCAAGATTCAAATCGCAAAAAAAAATTAAAAATA
>DYPF01000514.1 GCA_020720105.1 Chloroherpeton thalassium | reverse complement strand
CTTTAATTTTATCTTGGATCAACTTTTGACATTTTGCTGGGTTTTTAGTAGCTTTACAACCAGACAATGATTTTTGAAGATCTATAATTTTAGCCTGATTGGCTTTCATTTTAGCATTTTTCAAAATATTCATAGTTTGACCAACTGATTTCCCTTGTGCAACTTTTGAAGCATTAACCATATATGTACGATATAATCTATTTGCTCCATAAATTGCTAATGAAGCTGCAGCAACGGCTCCAACTGCGACAGTGTTTGGATGGTCACCAATAATTCTTTGTAATTCATCCATAGCCTGAGAACCAGTTGCTTTTCCTTGAACAATTAAATTTTGTATTTTATTTACAATTCCATGACTTTTTTCATTATGTGGTATTACTTTTGCTACTATTTTGTTGATTACTTTCTCACCCGATAACTTATCTTCAATTTCTTTTTTGAGCGCATCCGCTGAATATGGTCCATTTTGTACCATATCCTTTATTTTATCATCAGTTTCTTTAGTTACAATTTCTAATTGTTTGTATGCTTCTTTGGTTGCTTCCTTAGGTAACCAACCAGCTTTTAGTGCTTTTTCTCTAGCTGCAATTATGAATTCTCTTTGGTCTATTTCCATTTGGTCTAAATTAGCAAATTTTTTAGCCACCGTAGTATCAATATCGTCGGGAATTGGGTGCCCAATTCCTGAAGCTATTTTTCGTATAAATTCACCCACATTTTCTTTTGAATTATCTATAGTGCTATTAAAATCACTATCTTTGTTATTCATAATTCGCACTGCTTGTCGTGCTGCTTTTCGTGCGTCTAATTGTGTCATTCCATCATTTAACGCTTTTTCTTTAGCCGCAATGTACAATTTTGCTTGGGCTAAGTCAGTTTTTGCAATATCAATAATTTCATTATCATTCAATTCAGTAATAAAAGAAGTTTTTCCATATTTTTTATTAATTTTATTACCAATAGACTCAAATAAATAATGCTGTGCTTTATAAGAATAATTAGCAGGTAATTTCCCAATCATAGCCAAATGACAAATTTCATATGAAGATGCTTCATTCATAATAAAACTAGTAACTTTTCTATTTCCTACATAATTAGAAAGCAAAACACTTTTACAGC
>DYPF01000166.1 GCA_020720105.1 Chloroherpeton thalassium | reverse complement strand
TGTAGTAGATTCTATAAAGTTTGGTTGGTATAACTATATCATTACCAATCTTTTGATTTGGATTATCGTATCTTGCAATAGAGATAGAGTTAATATAAGAGGTAAAAAATGAATTATTTGAAAGAGTTATGTACACCAAGAAAAAAGTGTTTTAATGAAAAAGATTTGACAAATTCAAGCATGCATTGCTATGAAAATCAAAATAATGATGTATAAAATAAACATGGCAAGAAAGGTTTTCTTAATCCTTACATATATTACATCAACGAGTATAATTATTGCTATTATTGATTTCTTTATATTGGCTGATTTCATCTTGTTTCTTTTGTTTTTTGATGTTTATATATTATTTATCAAAATGGCATATTACAATCATTGAAATCTATTTCATTTATTTGAGTATCTTTTTCTTTTATTGATATGTGTGTTTGGTGGTAATTTAGATTGTAATGATTTTGTGATTTATTCTTCCACTGTCCATTCTTTTCCTTCTTCGTCAGTGCATTCCCATGAACCATCTCCTCCAGAACAATCTGTTAAATCTACATTACCGCCTTTTCATATAAGTTAATTTTATTCAAGACAACCTTAAAACAATAATAAATCTATTTTACAAAATACCATAAATTATTCTTATTTTTAAGAAGGAAAATATCTTTAAATAGATACAATCATCTTAGTGTAGTAAAATTGAAGGAGTTATCATGTCATACGATACCGAAATAAGTCGACAAAACCCAACAGCAATATTATTTGTTATTGATCAGTCTGGATCAATGAGTGACGATATGTCCTCTGGAAAATCAAAAGCACAACAAGTTGCCGATGTTTTGAATAAGTCTTTGTTTAATCTAATTACTCGTTGTCAAAAATCAGATGGTGTTAGGGATTACTTTGAAATAGGTGTTATCGGTTATGGTGCAGATGGTGCATATAATGGCTTTGATGGCACACTCAGCTCATCAATAATGCAGCCAATATCTAAAATAGAAGCATCACCTATTAGAATAGAAAACAGAAAACGAAAGGTAAGTGATGGTGCTGGTGGAGTTGTTGAAATGAATACAATGTTTCCTGTTTGGTTTGAAGCCAAAGCTAGCGGTGGAACTCCAATGAAAGAAGCTATGTTTAGAGTTGCAGAGGAACTTGTTGTTTGGTGTGATTCACATATGAATTCTTATCCGCCAACAATCTTACATATAACAGACGGGGAATCTACTGACGGTGATCCGTTGGCTATTGCAAATCAACTTAAGCAAATTAGTACAGATAATGGTCAAGCATTAATGCTTACTTTGCACCTAAGTGAATCTGTTCAAAATCCGATTGAATTTCCAGATTCAGAAGCTGTTTTGCCTAATTCTTATTCAAAACTTTTATTCAATATGTCTAGCCTTCTGCCAAGACATTTGGCAGATTTTGCAAGAGAAAAAGGATTTAGTGTTAGTTCTGAGTCAAGAGGATTTATGTTTAATGCTGATGCAAGTCAAATTGTTGATTTCTTTGATATTGGAACAAAGCCAACACAGCTTCGTTAGAAACAAATAAATGAAAATACTATTTCATGGAAAGGTCCCAAAAGATAGTGAAGCATTTAATGAGGATGCGTACTCATTAAGTTCCAAACTGGTTGCTGTTAGTGATGGTGCTACAAATTCATATAATTCAAAAGCATGGGCTAAATTAATTGTTAATAGGTTTATAAAAAACCCAAAAGTAAATACTGAATGGGTTAATTCAATTATAGATAAATTTAATTCATTGAATAATAATGCAAACATGTCTTGGTCTCAACTGGCTGCATTTGAAAAAGGTAGCTTTGCTAGTTTACTTGGCGTTGAACATCGCTTCGAAGATAAAACTGTCAATGTATTAGCAATCGGTGATAGTTTTGCAATATTACTGGACGGAACAAAATTTATTGATTCGTTCCCATATTCATCATCAGAAGAATTTAATCAAAGACCAGAATTGCTATCAACAATTTCTGCTCATAATAAGTTTATTAATTCAGATACTTTTCATTCGACACATTCTAAATCTTGGTCTATTTCTAATTATTCAAGACCTTTGTTGTTATGCATGACAGACGCTCTTGGTCAATGGGCTATGAGCAAATTAGAAGATAATTCTCCAGAGTGGGAACAACTATGCAATATTGAATCACTGGAGCAACTTCAAAAATTAGTAACGCAAGAAAGATTAAGCAAAAAGATGAAACTTGATGATGTTACATTTGTACTAATTGATTTGATTCAAAATGTACCAATACATATCGAAGAACTTGAAGTGGTAATTAACAATCCAGAATCTGTAATATCTGCCACGATACCAGATGAAAAACCAGTTTCAATACAAGTAGCTCCCCCTGGTATTTGGAAAAGAAAAGTAAAAATAAATTGGAAAAAAATCACACTTACATATCTAAACATAAAAACTTTTCAGTTATTTATAAATGACAACAAAAAGTTATTATTTATTGTCGTTTTATTGGCTGTCGTCTATTGTTTTCTTGAATTTATATTGCAATCGCATATGAATATTCCATATTCACTAATTAAAACAATATAGTGGTAATTATGGCATATCCAACGTTTGAACAATTTAATGAAGCTTTTCAAAATCATAATTTTACCCTTCTTGATTCAAGTCTTAAGACAGGGATCATTAAAAAAAATAAATTCGGCATACCAGTAGTAATTAGTGGTGGATTTGCGTTGACGTATACCATATCTACTGATACATCAAAATATGCCGTAAGATGCTTCCATAAACAATCCAATGAATTGGAGAAAAGATATGAAGCCATTACTAAAAAAATAAAAAGTTTAAACTCTTCATATTTCGTTGATTTTGAATTTCAATCTAACGGTATTGTGATTGGAGGTAATTTATATCCAATAGTTAAAATGATTTGGGCCAAAGGTATGACACTTGGAGAATTTTTAAGTCAAAACTATAAGAATCAAAAACAGCTTAGACAACTTCAAATATCGTTTAGACGGTTATCTGTCTTTTTAGAAACAAACAATATGGCACATGGAGATATTGCTCCGGATAATATTATGGTATCGAATGATGGGAATAGTATTCAGCTTATCGATTATGACGGTATGTATGTTGAGGACCTAAAGTATTATGGGAGTTCAGAGCTTGGCAATAGAAACTTTCAGCATCCAAAACGAACTGAATCAATTTTCAATAAAACACTTGATCGATTTTCATTTATTTTATTAGATACTGTCATAGAGATATTAATATATAATCCTAAGATTTGGGAAACTACAAATTCAGATGCCAATGGTATTATTTTTAGGGCGACTGATTTTTCAAATCCAAATTCATCTGCAGTTTTTAAGGAATGCAAATCAATGTTTTCTATATCAGAAAAAGTCAAGGGTTTGGAAAGAATATGTAAAGAAATATCGTTTGCTAATATACCAAGCTTGAACGATTATTTATACAATTCTATTTCTTACGCCAGCACAACTAATATACCTAAATCTACAGGAGAAGACATTACTAGCAAAAATAGAGGAATATTGGATGGAATTAAAAATTCAATGCAACAAACACCAATCGAAGTTCCAGCCCCAAAACAAGTAGAATCTAACAATAGAAAGATAATGGATAATATCAAAGGTAAAAGTACAGCGCAAACTTATAGTAATAAACAAAATAGTAGAGATGATCCTTCGATGACGATTATTGATACGATGGTTTTATGGGTAATAGCTATAATAGCTATAATTGGTATACTATTTTGGATATTAGAGGCCTTACCGCCTCAAGGATATAATTATGAAGCTCATGATGCAGTTGAAGCTAATGCTACTGAAATCAATAGTACAACCGATTCTTTAGAAGCTTATGAATATTATGAACTATCAGACGCTCTTTGGAATAGTAGAACAGCAACATATTCTAATCCAGGGACAGCATTGGATTATTTAAACAAAGCAATTGAGCTAGACCCAAATAATAGAGGCTATTATCACAATAGAGGCTTCATAAAAGAGCAAATGGGGAAATTTAAAGAGGCAATATCTGATTATAAAAAAGCATTAAAATTGGATCCGAAAGATGGTTATGCTTACGGATATATAGCAATTGCGAGCGACGAATGGATAGAAATACTAGAAAATGCTGATTTAGCTTGTAAATATGAATTGGGGTACGGATGTTATGTCAAAGGTATAGTGGATTACGATTATTATCTTCAAATGAACGATAATGAATACTACACAAAGGCCAAGGATGCTCT
The DNA here is from genome assembly GCA_020720105.1 of Chloroherpeton thalassium. Classification (GTDB taxonomy): domain Bacteria; phylum Bacteroidota; class Ignavibacteria; order Kapaibacteriales; family UBA2268; genus GWF2-33-9. Next base: position 1,522 of record DYPF01000166.1, on the reverse strand, counting down.
CCAAAGAAGTTGTGACAGCGGATATGAAGATTCATGTAAAAAAATATCTACTTTAGGTTTTTAAACTCCAGAGTAGATATCTGAATAAAGCTTACTTCATATTTTTCATTTTCTCTAAAATATCTTGATTTCTAGTCGTTGACTGTGATCGTTGGTTTGACTGATGTTGTGGCTGAGCTTCAGAAGGTGCCTCATTAGTTGTTTTGTATTGAGCTCCAGAAGGCGCCTCATTAGTTGTTTTGTATTTTGCGTCTATTCCATCGACACCATATCTATTTGAGCCTTTATCACTAGGCAACAAGTTTATAACTAAAATTATCAAAGCTCCTATGTAAGGGATTAATAATAGTAGTTGCATCCAACCACTTTTATTACTATCATGTAGTCTTCTTGTTTGAATCGCTATAGACGGAACTAGCATTATTAGATATGGCACACTAATCAATAAAATCAATGCTAGATTTGGTTCTTCGTCATTGCCTTTAATAATTACTCCAATAAAGACAAAAGCAATAATTATTAGCCATTCGAAAAGAACAAAGCACCAATATTGGCTTCTTGTAGCCCTGCCATCAAAGTCTGACCATCGCTTCATGCCATCTATAAAACAACCATCTTTGGCTTCAACTGGCTGATTGCTATAAGATACTCCTAATGAGTTTCCACATCTTGCACAAAACTTTGCATTATCTACGTTACTTGTTCCACATTTATTGCACATCATTTTTCTATCCTTGTTATTTTTTACTTTTGAAATATTTCATCAATCAATAATTACCCATCTCACACGATTTTTTGTATCAGTTTTGGAATAACTCATTTGTTTTGTAGCATAAATTTTACTTCTTTTTTGATTACTTTCTAATAAATTTGAATGTGTATATGACTTTATCGAGATCATTTTTCCATTTATTGGCCTCTGATAGACGATAAGATACAGTAATCCTATGCATACGATCATTATTTTGGATTACAAACATATTCACTAAAGCTTCTGGCCCACCCTTGACACTTCGTGTATATTGAATTTTAATCATTGATACACCATTAATTTGAACTATTTTAAGGGGAGTCCAAGATATAATTTTCATATTCATTGCGGTAGTAGAATTTATCTTAAAAAGCGATTTTTCCATTTCTTTTCTAAAGATATTATCTAGCTCTTGAAGCTCTACTTTTGAAACCTTGATTCTAGTGTCAATATTACCATATTCTCCAGCTTGACCATAATCAGTTTCAACAATTATTCTAGCATAGTTTTGAAATGCTTTCTTATCATGCTCATTCAGGTGCTTTTGCTGGATAATTACTCTATCTTCGTCAAATGATATTTGCATCTTTCTATTAATTGTATTTGATATTTCTTTATACAGCCCTTTTTGTATCTCCATACTAGGAGGTATTTGAAATGTGCATACCATGGGAATCGATACCGTCTGCCAAATATTTGCAGATGCCATTAGTTGGATAGAAAACAAAAATATTAACAGAAATGTATGAAAAGTTTTTTTCATAAAAACTC
>DYPF01000513.1 GCA_020720105.1 Chloroherpeton thalassium | reverse complement strand
ATCTTTGATTTTCTGAACTTTTACTTTATAAAATGATCCATCGGGAACATTCATAGGTATCAACCAAGTAAAACTATTTGAATAACTAAAAAAACTATCAGCTATAACTGCAATCTCTTTATCATTCTGAAGTAAAGTAATTTCCAGGGAATCTTGGAGATTAGTATTCCACTTTATAACGATACTGGAATCTTTTCGAAATACTTCATTGCCGTTTGGAGCAATTAAGGTCAAGAATGGTGGTGTTAATGAGAATTCACTTACATTTGACCAATCTGAAATATTGTTGTTATAATGTGTTCTCACTCTCCAGAAATATGTTTTGTTATTTTCTAATTTTGCAAAGCAAGTAGTCTTTCCCATTAAAGTTGTATCAATTAGAACATTAACAAAATCGCGATTATCTGTTATTTGCAAATTACTATAATCATAATTACCAATAGGACTCCAGTTAATAAAAACTAATGAATCATTCAATAGTTTTGCTTGGTTAAATGGATAAAGCAAAGTTGGGCTTTCTAATAAAGTTTGGAATTTCCACACTTCAGACCAATCACTTGTATCAGTATTTCTATAAGCACGAACTCTCCAATAATAATCTGTATTGTTTTTTAAATCAGAATAATTAAATGTTGGAGTTTTCAAATCAGACGATTTTAACAGTATTTCCTTAAAATCTTGGTATTCACTTATTTCTATGATGTAAAATTTTGTTCCAAAATTTTTAATCCAAATTAACTTGCCTTCAGTAGAAAGATTAATACTTTCATTCTCAGGAGAAAGTAGTATCGTTTGAGGTAATGTTGTAAGGAACTTCCATACTTCAGACCAGTCGCTTGTGTCGCCTTCTTTGTGTGCTCGTACTCTCCAGTAATATAAACTATTGAAATCCAGATTGTTTACTTGAATTGATATAGATGTTAAATTGAGATTTTCACTTATCATAGGAGTGAAATTATCATTTTCTGATATTTGGAAATCATAATATGTTGCACCAAAAACAGATTCCCACTCTATTGAATTTTTAGATTTATAACCAACAAAGTTGTTAGTTGGAGATAATAATTTTGGAATGGCAATTTCAGTTGTAAAGTTATAAACGGAAGACCAATCGGAAGTATCTTT
>DYPF01000512.1 GCA_020720105.1 Chloroherpeton thalassium | reverse complement strand
TAAGAATTTTGTAAATGGGTTTTAAGATGTATAACCTAAATCTACAACTGTGTTGGAAAGCATTTCGGCACTTGCGGGAATTCAGCTGATGAAAAAAGTTCGTGTGTACTAGTCTGCCGAGAGTTACACTTAACCAAGGTAATTACGCAGTAGCAGAGTTAAATGACAACTAACTAAACAAAAAAAATTAAAGAATGATTTATTTGTTAATTGTATTATCTATTACAATATAATGCCATAAACATATATTCTATAAAAAACAAATATAAAGATCGGTATCGCAAACAAAGCAAAAATAATAAAAACATCAATGAGTGTTTGTTTCATTTGATGTAAAGAATTAAATCTAACTTCAATTTTCTCAATATCTACAAATCGATAATATCTTATCCCAGACAAAATAGCAAATACAAGCCCAATGCTCATCCAAATGAATAATGGGTTTTTAATTAGTTGCTGACTTACAATATTATCGTATATTACCCCTATCATACTAAAAAAACCAATAATAAATAGTGATAAATACAGTCCAGTAAATAAAAATGAACTCCATTTCGCATCACCTTCTTCTTTATATTTTTTCGTAATAAAGAATACACGGTAGAAAAAATAATCAATTATTGTACACATGATATTATTGTTTAAAATATATAAATTGTAACCCAGGATTTATTCCATTGTCTATCTGATTGGTAACATTGATGTTCGTCAATTGATAGAAACCCTTTGCACCGTAATATACAGTACCAACTTCCCAAAAGAAAATGGAACCAACACCAATTAAGACTTCTGTTCCAGATAATATACTTGGACTATTAATGAATTGATAACCGCTATATAAAGATGATGCGTATCCAAGAACATTACCAAATCTTGACATCCATTTCACAGAATTTTTTGCAATGTCTGCACTCCCTTTGTAGAATACCCAACCAACTTTTCCTTTTTGCGTAGTATTAAATGAATAATACTTTCCATTAGAACCCCTCCAAAAACCATTTCTAAACATGTTAGATTCTGTATATTTTTGCCCTGCTCCTGTAACTAAGGCGGTTGACAAGTAATTTAAACCCTCTGAAATAAGGTTTTCGATACCACCACCAAGACTTTTCCCATTTCCACCAT
>DYPF01000165.1 GCA_020720105.1 Chloroherpeton thalassium | reverse complement strand
TACAAGTTTATATTTTAAGAGTAATTAGTAAATAATTTAACCTAATTTCTTTAAATCGTCAACTTCGTTAGTTGATAAAATTTTCTCTAAATCAAGCAATATCAATAATCTATCTTCAAGTTTGGCAATAGATGTGATAAAGTCCGAATCAATTCCTGATACCATTGCTGGTGGAGCTTCAGTAACAGTTTTGTCAATTCTTAGCACTTCATTAACACCATCAACTATAAATCCAATAACTTTTTTATTGATTTCAACCACAACAATTCGGGTATCTTTATCGAGAGGCTTAGCATCCATATTCATTCGCTTCCGCATCTGAATAATTGGAATTACTTTGCCACGTAAGTTAATAACTCCCTCCACATATTCTGGTGAATTTGGGACGCGTGTAATTTCTACCATCCTATTAATTTCCTGCACCCGTAAGATGTCTACACCAAATTCTTCGTCGCCAATATTGAATGAAACAAGCTGAACTATCTCGTTTCCTTTTGCATTTTGATTACTTTGATCATAATTTGCACTCATTTGAACCTCGTTACAATTTTTTTTACTAATTTAAGAAATAACGTCCAATTAAATTCATTTTTTTAGTTATTTTTGAATATTTTTGTGAAATTTAGAATATTATTGTAGATTTGGGTGATTCTAATGAAAAAAGTAATGATTATTGGTGCTTCGAATGGTATTGGTCGCGAAATACATAAGTTGCTAAATAATAGTTTTGAGTGTTTTATTTCTGTTCAGAACTTAAATAAATATATGGAAAAGTATAAAGAAATTTATTCTGATTATTCTTCTGAAAGCAACTTCAAGAATATTATTGAGTTAGATTTTGCTAAACAACAACAGATGCGATTGAATGAATTCCAAACTTATGTCCTTTCTGAATTAGATACATTACCAAATGATATTGATATTCTAATCAATAATGCGGGTGTGGCTACTTTTTCGGATTTTGCGAAGAATACCCTCGAGGACTTCGATAGGCAAGTCCAAATCAATATAATACCATCGTTTATTATTACTCAATATTTCCTTAGGAAGATGATTGAAAATAATTCTGGAGTGATTATCAATATTTCTTCGATCTCCACCAAAATAGCTTTTCAGAATTCTGCGGTTTATTCTGCCACAAAGTCGGCAGTTGCTGCTATGATGAATTCTATAAGAGAAGAAAATCGTTCCAATAATATCAAAATTACTAATTTGTTCCTTGGTGCAACCAAAACTGGAATTTGGAGCAAAGAGATGCAAGAAAATTTTGGTTATAAAATGATAAATCCCGAAAGTGTTGGTAAATTAGTTAAATCAATTGTAGACTTATCCCAAATCTCTGATTTTATGCTTGAGGAGCTGATTGTCCGACCACAATTAGGAGATTTATAAGATTTAAATATTTAATTTGAGCAAATATTAATATATTAAAAAAAATTTGGTTGATTTTGTAACTTATTTGTGGCTTGGAATGTATTAATATCAAGTCTTAATGAAGAAAATGAATTTTGAGAAGAAAAATATTGACAATGAGAGCATTTTAGCCGCTGCTAAAAAGTTCAGCAAAGGCGATCCAGAGGCTTTTAACTTCTTGTATAAAATATACAACAAGAAGATTTATCGCTTTTGCCTTAGGATTTTAAACGATTCAGCCGCTGCAAAAGATGCATTTCAGGATACTTTTCTCAGAATTTATGAATATCACAAATCTTTTGATGGAATTAATTTTCAGAGTTGGCTTTATGCAACTGCTCGGAATACTTGCATCACACATATTCGTAAACGCAAGAATAATATTTCGATAAACGATATGAATTTTGGATTTACTCCACGAAAACATACGGATATTGGAATTAAAGAGCATATCGAAGAGCAAGTAGCAAAATTGCCTTATGCTCATCGCGAAGCTTTTATTTTGCGAGATATGGAAGACTTGACATATCAAGAAATTGCTTATGTACTTGGAATTGATCTGTCGTTAGCCAAAATTCGTGTGCACCGAGCAAGATTAAGACTAAAAGAGTTGTTAAAACCATTGGTGAAGGAACTAAATGAAACAGCATAATTTACTTTTTAGGTATTTAGACGGGGAAATTTCCCGCGAGGAAGATCAAATTCTTCGTGAGCAACTTACCCAAGATAAAGAGTTGAATGAGGATTTCCAAACATTCTTGGAAATCGATTATAATATTAATAAATTGAATGATGAAATTGAATTTCCCGATGATTTCTTGAATGAAATTGGCAATAATATTCAAACAAAATTGGCAGTCGACCAACAAGTACGTATCATTCGCAAAGAGTTGAATGCTCGTTATACTAAGAGATTTGTAATTGTTCCTGCCCTAATCGCATTGTTTATTTCAATTTTTGTTTCGAATATCGAGAATCCATTTTTTAATTTGAATAGAATATTTAGTGCAAATCAAAATGAAATTAACGAACCAGAAGTAAAAACCATTAATAATCAAACCAATTCTAAAAAAGTATCAAGCAAAAGTAATATTTCTAAAGCAAAAACATTTGCGAATAATCAAATCTTACAAAATGATGCGTTGCAAATAGTTAATGATGTCAATTTAACAGTTGATCAAAGTAATTTGGATAATAATTTATTTGAATCTTCAGTAAATTCTGATAAAATTATCACAAATTCTCGTGCTATATCTTCAGACGTTTCTATCAAAGATGATTCTAATCAAGAATTTTTCGAAACAATAAGCAAGAGTATTCCAATAATTTCCTTGAATTCAACTGGCGAAAGTGCTACTTTGAGTGATAATCAAGATTTTGACAAGCAAAGCTCAAATGGAACAAATTCATACAATAGTTATTCCAAAAGTAGTTCAATTAATAATAACTATGAAAGCAGTTCTAATTATTCCAATAGAAATTCATCTGTAAATTATTTGCCATTCGATCATTCAATTAACTTTTCTGGGAACTTTACAAATATTGAATTAAAGACTATTGTTGGAACAGACTTTTTTAATTTTGGAGTTGATAAAAACAGCATGTTTGTAAACTCATTTACCCAAAGTTTTGCATCAAAAATTGACGATTTCAATAAAGTTGGATTAGAAACAGGATACTCTGAATTTAATTCTAAGGTGATGAAGTATATTGAGATTAAAAATAGTAAAACAAATAGTTCCAAATTATTGAGTCAGGAAGATTCAGACGAAAATCCACTATTAACCCGAATTGAAAACGTTCAATCGCAATTTGAAAGAATGTTTTTGGTTGGCGTTTTTTACGAATTAGATTATCTAAAAGGTGAGAACTATGCTTTGAGTTCCCGATTAACTTTGGGAGCAACAGATGTTGGTGCATATTCATCTTTGAAATTTATGTTCAATTATAAATTATTCAAAAATGTTAATGTAACTATTGGAAGTGATGCAAGGATTTTTAATGGTAATTTTAACGCATCAACCCAGAATGAAATAAATTCAACATTATCATTGATTTATGGGCTAAATTTTGCATTTTAAATTTAAGAAAAATTTCTTTATTTAGTAAAGATTTCTTAATTTTAATGTTTTGAAAATTAACAAGTTGTTAAATATATTTTATAGGAGTATATAATGAAAAAATACTACCGTTTTTTCAGTCTATTTTTGGTAGCAATAATCGTTACTTTGCCTTTAGGAGCAAAAGTTACAGACGAGCCAATGCCAAGCAAAAATCCACAAATTAAAATGCCTGTTTGCGTTGGTTATGCAGGTAATTACGAAAATCTTTACCAAAAGGTTTCAAAAAACAAAATTCAAGCAGGCGAAGTGGCTTTCTACAAGATAGATTCGCTTGCTAACTCTCTATCTTACCACACAAGAAATGCAACCCCGTTTGTTTATTCTCCTGAATACAATATGATAGGAACAGTAAAACGTGGCTATATGAACCCAACTGAAGAAGGAGCAAATAAAAACAATACTAAGGATAATTTGTTCTTGCGTTTGTCTGATGATTTGGGTAAGTCTTGGGCTGGTCCTTATGTTTTATATGATCAATATGAACATCAAAAGGGTGGAGCTCGCTATCCTTCAATGGCATTTTTTGATTACTTTGGTGAATTTGCTGTTGCATACACTTCATCATTAGTTTACGAAGCTACTGGCGATTGGAATGGCTATATCACTGGTATATATTCCGAAAGTATTGGTTCAGCGAATATTTGGACAAACAAATGTAATAACGAAGGAGTTAACTATGATTGGGGTGTTTCAGATGCTGCTATTGCTGCTTCGGTAAATGATAAAAGCGAATTTGCAATTTATGCTGCTAATGTTGTTACTCCTGTTCCAGGTAGCTTAACAAATAATGGAAATATTGGCTATCGCCGCACCGTAGAATTAGACGCAGCAACAACTGGTATTCCAGCACAATGGACTTCGGATAAATTCTATCCAGTTGATACAGTTGCATCACGACCAAACGAAATAGTTGGTTTGCGTATCAGAAACAATGGCGAATGGTATATGGGCGTTCATGGTAATTTTGTTGTTGAACCAGAAGTAGAATCTCCAAAATTTGGATTTTCGGTATCTAATAATAATGGCAATACTTGGTCTGAATTTACAATTATGCCTCCAAGTGTACTCAAAGATTATGGTGCGTCAATTGGCATAGATCCAGATTCTTGCGGTATTGGCTATTATTCCAAAGATTTCACAGTTTTAGATAATGGTGATATTTATTTTGCTGGTTATTTCCAAGAATATTCCTCCACAAAAACAACTTTCGATATGATCCACCAAGTAGTTGCTGCTAAATATAATGCTACAACTCAAACTTGGACAATAAATAAATTAGCAGATGTAGAAGGTCTTTGGGTTAACTTCTTAAATGATGATGGAGCAGCAGTTGGTAGCAGTGCCGACATCGAAATTGAAATCTCAAAAACACAAGACGAACAAGCATTAATCGCTAAATGGATTGACTTGAATGGTGTAAATTGGGTAACTGATTCAACTTATCAATATTCTGGTAGCGATGTGTGGATGTCTATCTTCAATGTAGCTGATCAATCGTGGTCAAACCCTATTAATGTAACTAATGATGATTTGATGATTCGTGATACACATATTCCAGAAATAATTCCTTCATTATCAGAAGTGCCAGTTTTAGGTTTGCATACAATCTATGATGAATCAGATAATTATTACACTGCATTCCGTCAATATTTGCGCAAACAATGGGTTCTTTATGCTTTGGTTGATTTATCAGGATTTAATTCTGTTGAAAATACTACTGAATATAGTTCGATAACTTCAATTTATCCAAACCCAGCAAGCACCGAAGCTACAGTTTCCATCTCAACAAATACAACTGGTAATGTTCAAGTTTATATTACTGATTTATTAGGGAATATTGTTGCTAATTCGTTTGATGGTATTCTATCCGAAGGTATTCACAATATTCAAATAAACACAAATGCTTTGCCAAGCGGTGCTTATTATGTTGTGATTAAAGACATCAACTCTACTCGTAGTAATTTAATTAATGTAGTTAAATAAAGAATAAAATTTGATATAGTTATTATGTCCTCACCCCCCTTCCCCCCTCTCCATTCTGGAGAGGGGGGTAAATGGGAATAAAAATCCCCCTCACAGAGTGGGAATAAACGGGAAAAAATCCCTCTCAATGAGATGGACGAAAGGGGGAGGAAAAAAAAGTGAAATTATAATTAGAACCTCCCCCTAACCCCCTCACAGAGTGGGAATAAATGGGGAAAAATCCCCCTCAATGAGGGGGACGAAAGGGGGAGGAAAAAAAAGTGAAATTATAATTAGAACC
>DYPF01000164.1 GCA_020720105.1 Chloroherpeton thalassium | reverse complement strand
CTAGGATAAACACCAAGCCGAAGTCGAAAAGCTTAGAAAGAGTAGACAATTTATTTAATCTTTAGAATTTTATGGAAAAGTTTTATGGAAAAGTTTTATGGAAAAGTTTTATGGAAAAGTTTTATTTTTAAACTAACCTTTGTTTTTTTCGTTTTTTCCGGTTGTCAAAAAGAAACCTTCCAAGAAGTCCTCCCAACAAAAAACCCCTTGCCTGTTGATGATTACTATGACCAAAAAGTTGCCCAACTGGCTGATTCTGGCTTTAAATCATTTAGCGATATCAGTTTTACTCAGCTCTTAAAAACAGAGTTGATGAAAATTGCTGATGGCGATTATGATGTGATACTCAAAAAATTTGTTTATAAGCTTGCTAAAATACAAACAAACCCTATATCTGCGTTGCTTGAAGTAGACAATTTGAAGAATAATGGAGGAAACCAGTTAAGTGAATTGTTGAAAAAATATCCTAATCTACAAATTTCGATGCCAGTTAATGCTGAAAAATGGGATGGTAAAAGTAAAGTACATGTAGCATGGTTACCTTCTGATTGTAATGAGGGCATAACCAAAGAAATTCCTGCAATTGATCCTAACGGCGAAAAAGTTATGCTTGATGCAGAAAAAATACCTGACTTTCCTGTAATTGTAGTATGCCTGAATGAACGCAGCGATGAAAATGGAAATATCTTATTTGCATATAACAACGAAAAACCAGAAGATGGATTTGACCCAAGCTTGCGTTTAAAAATGACAGGCAATGAAGGATTTTCAGCATTTACTGCTACTTCTGCTACCGCGTCTATTGCTATTATGCTTACTTGGAACTTTATTTATCCCACAGAGTATGCCTCCTTTGACCATTATTTTGCAGTATACAGAGACGATTTAACAGGAGGAGGTTATAAACTTATAGCCGAAGTGTCTCCATATAATAATTGGTACAATGATGCAGCGGTTTTGTCAGGAAGAACTTACAGTTACTATGTTGCAGACATGGTTGATTTTCGTCAAACAGGAATCAGGAGCCAGTATATCAGAGCTTATACTTCTCAAACAGCGTCTGCAACTACTGCGACAGCTCAAAACTTTACTTCAAACTTTACAGTTGAAAATGTGGCTCCAACTGTGATGGAATTAAAATGGACTATTAATAATTTTGCAAGTCGGAATAATATTAAGATAGAAAGATTATCTCAACGTTATCCTACGCCGATTATAAAGGCGAACTTGGCTATAACTAACACTTACTACCTTGATTACATTACAGATCCGAATTCTATTGGAGATAAATTCCGATATCTTTTAAAAGTAGAAAATACAAATACAGGAGAAAATCAGTCTTATTTTAACGAAGCGTATTATTCAAATCGCCCAAATGGACAATACCTCTATTTTAAAGGCATACATTTTACGGATATGAATGCTGTAAATAAATATAAACCATGGTATGAAGGTAAAATGGAGATAAAAATAAAAATAATTTGGTGCCTCTATAATGGTGAACCACAAGCATTAAGAGAGGATCTTTTTGAGAATCTTACCAGACAAAGTCATACTAATTTTAATGTGGAGCTTTTTAGATGGGACAAAAATTCAAACGGAACCATTTTAACTATAAGTGCAACTGAAATTGATGCTGGAGGCTCTGGTAATAAAGAAATAATTGTTGGTAGCGAAATTAAGGTAACATCTCTTCCTGGAATTGAATCAAAATTAAGCTATACTAAAAAATCAACTATTGGTAGCGATACGAATGATAATTACATGGGAACCGGTTATTTATATTTTTGGGATAATGCTACTAATAAAGACGTACAATTGAATTCGGATGTTAAATTAAGTTATTCAACTCCATAGAGTTGTTATGCATAAATCATTGAAAGAATAATTCACATAAGTTTAAAACAAATAACCAGGGTTTAATTGTTATATAGTTATACCCTGGATTTTATAACTCATAACCAATATTGGATCAATAAAATGACTTATTCATTGTTTTTTTTACTTCGTCCGTTTTTTAAGAACTTATTTAAAAATAATCTTAAACTATTATGGTATACAATAATTTTAATAACTGCGATTACTGCCTGTAAAAAAGACCTTGATATTGAGGTGAAACCTGATTCAAATCGATTATTAGTTTATCCTGAATTAAATGTAGGCAAACCAATTAATTTAGCTCTTAATAAAGTACTTGGTATTGACGAAAGCATCAATTATATATTGCCCGAAGGCAAAACTTTGGTTTATGAAGAAAACAAACTTGTGGATACAATTTTCACCAACACAAAAGGCCTTGGTAAATCGGATATCATTGTAAAATCAAATACTAACTATTTGCTTAAAGGAGATTATAATGGATTTAGCCCTTTTGAAATCTTAACAACGACCCCTGGTTTTCCTGAAATATTAAAAATTGATACTAGTACTATTTATCTTAAATCTTCTACTACAACTCAAAAGTGCCTTAAAATAACTTTAACAATAAAAGATAATCCTGAAAATCAGGACTTCTATATGCTTGAATTTCAGGAAAAGTATTATTCAACGTATTCATATAAAGCTGATATTACTTCATTATACTACTTCATACCAAAAAATGAAATTGATGTTTATTTTTCTATCATGCGAAATTATCGTTTGGCAAATGAACCCAGAAGCTTTATGGATGATAGTCAAGGTATTAATGTATACTCAGGCATTCAATATGTTGAAGGATACAGGAGTTATCTTTCAGACAATCAAATCAATGGTCGTGAGTTCAAACTAGAAATGTTTGTACGCAATGGATTAATTGGAATTGAAACAGGAGTTAGCCAGCTTATTATAAATTTAAGTTCATTATCACCCGAATATTATAAAGTTATTTATTCCTATGCTAAATACAATACCAATCAGTCACAACTACTACCTATAAGTGAACCAGTTCCGATTTACAGCAATGTATTGGGGGGCTGTGGTTTTGCAGCTTCAAGTGCAACAGCAGTAGACAGTAGTATAAGTAGCCAGTCATTTAAGGATTTATTTAAGCAATAGTTATGGTATTAATAAAAACTTGATATTGAAAAATATAATGAACAGTAAAATTCAACCAAAAACAAAATGAAAAATATTAAAATAAAATTCACACTAATAACATTAGTTTTTTTTACAATAACTGCTAAAAATTTTGCACAACAACAAACCATCATTGGGCTACAGCTTAATGTTGAAAGCCGCCATAGTTATGGTATATTTTATGATATTCATAGTTGCTTTGGCTTTACAATCGAAAAACAGCTAACGAAGCATAGTGGTATTTCAAGTGGCTTATTCTATAGGCATTTACCAAATGATTACACTTTTTTATACGAGAACCAGGAGCATTCAGCAACTATAACGGAACATTACTTATACCTTCCAATTCAATACAAATATTACTCCGGTGTTATAAATTTTAGTGCTGGATTTGGTTTTAGTCAATACCTTAGATGGACATGCAAATATAGTACAATAGAAGTAAATGATTATAATTCAGGAGAAAATTTCAATTTTAGTTTAATTGGAAGTTTATCAAAATCTTATAAAATTGGAGATAGGAGTTTGTTGGAACCAAGTTTTTATTTTGATAAGACTTTCGATTTGTTTTATGGTTTGGGAATTTCATATAAGTATAAGCTGACCAAGTAAATATTCTATATGAAATTTTTAGTTTCCTTGTTTATAGTATCACTCATTAGTTTTTGTATCAATGCACAAGAATTGTATACAATAAGCGGTACTATTACAGATTCGTTAAATGGCGAACATTTGGTTAGTGTTTCTTTGTACGATGAGTATAGCCAGCGTTCGGCTGCAAGTAACTTTTATGGTTACTTTAGCTTAAGCTTACCCAAAGGTAGGGTATCGCTAAAATGCTCATATATTGGTTACAAACAGATACTCTGCAGTTTTGATTTAAAAACTGATACATTAATTAATATTGCACTCCATTCTTTTGAAAATAGTATTGAACAGGTAGTGGTTACAGGCCATAGGCACAATGTTTCGTCAACCCAAACAGGAGTTATTGCATTTAAAACAGAGCAAATAAAAACTGCCCCTGTATTGTTGGGCGAATCCGATTTACTAAAAACCATACAATTGCTGCCAGGTGTTAAAGGTGGCACCGAAGGTACAAGTGGATTGTATGTGCGTGGTGGTGGCCCCGATCAAAACCTTATTTTACTTGATGGAGTTCCGGTATATAATACAAGTCATGCATTTGGTTTTTTTTCAGTATTTAATCCTGATGCAATTGCCGGCTTTACTTTTTATAAAGGAGGGCTGCCCGCTCGCTATGGAGGCAGGTTGTCAAGTGTTCTTGATATAAAAATGAAAGATGGGAATAACCAAAAACTTGCAGGTGAAGTAAGCATTGGTACAATAAGCTCCAAATTTACTATCGAAGGCCCTGTTCATAATGAAAAAACCTCGTTTATTGTTTCTGGAAGGCGTACTTTTATTGATCTTTTTACCAAATCAATTGATAAATTAAAACATAATGCTGAACCTGCTCCATCCTTTTACTTTTATGATTTAAACGCCAAAATTAACCATCGTTTCAACAATCAGCATCGCATGTATTTAAGCATTTATAGTGGAAAAGATTATGCCGGTACAAAATACAAAAGTGCCTCAAATGATTATTTAATAAAATACAAAACTACCGATGGATTCGGTTGGGGCAATTTTACAAGTTCCGCCCGATGGAATTATCTAATATCCAATCGTTTATTTTCAAATCTAACGCTTATATACAGTAATTATAATTTTAAAGTTGAAACAAAGCTCGAAGAAACAGAATCGAAAAATAGTAAGTTATACAATTATCTTAATCGCTACACTTCGGGTATCCAGGATATTGGAGCACGCTGGGATTTAGAATATTACTCTGCCAAAAACCAAATTATTAGGTTTGGACTCAATTATACACAACATCAATTTAATCCAGGAATCAGTATATATCGTGATAGTCAGGATTCTCTGAGTACTCCCATAGATACAACTTTTGGCAGCAATAGTATTTTTGTTACCGAGGTTTATGCATACCTTGAAGATGAAATTAAAATAGGTAAATTTACAGCCAATTTGGGTCTACACTATTCCATATTTTCAGTTCAGGGTAAAAAATATAACAACTTTCAACCACGAGTGTCCTTGCAATACAATATCAATCAAAATCTTAGCACCAGGTTTTCATTCGGAACAGCGACCCAATATCTTCACTTATTGACCAATACATCTATAGGCATGCCTACCGATTTGTGGTTACCTGCAACAAGGCTTGTTAAACCCCAAATGGCAATACAATATGCAGCAGGGCTATATTACTTGTTGCCACAAGGATATAACCTATCTGCCGAAGTATACTACAAGGAAATGGATAATCTGATTGAATACAAAGAAGGTGCTTCATTTTATCAGATAACCGATAGTTGGGAAGATAAAATTGAAGTTGGCAAGGGCAAAGCACAAGGTATTGAACTAATGGTACAAAAAAGCGAAGGTAAGCTTACGGGTTGGATAGGTACTAGCCTTTCGAAAAGCGACCGTACTTTTACAGGACTTAACCTTGGAGTAACTTTCCCATACCGCTACGACAGCCGTTTTGATATTTCTGTACTGGCAATGTATAAGGTATCAGAACGTATAAATATTAGTGCCACTTGGGTATTTCATTCAGGTAATGCTATAACACTAGCTATGGAAAAAATACGCATCTATAATAGTGACACTTCTAATTATTCATTGGAAAATCCAGTCTATGTTCAAAATATAACTGCACGTAATAATTTTCGCA
>DYPF01000511.1:701-1130 GCA_020720105.1 Chloroherpeton thalassium | reverse complement strand
GAGTTTGCAATTTTTACCCATAATTCAACTGTAAAACTTATATTTTTTAAATCAATATTGTTATTGGTTCTTACAAATTCTTTTCCTCCGTTAAAATTCAATGCTGTTTTACTTCCGGCAATAGGCGGAGTGTCATTTACACAATTTGCTCCCTCTAAATGAATCATTTCATCTGCTGAATTATCACAATCATTATCTTTTTCATCACAAATTTCTGAAGTAGGAACAACTTCACCTGCACATACACCGAAATTTCCAGCAGTACATGTTTTTATTCCGCTTTTACAAATACCAATATTATTGGTTTCTAGCGGACCAGAGTAACAACTTTCTGTCATTCCGTCAATTGATCCATCACAATTATTGTCAATATTATCACAAATTTCTGAAGTAGGAACAACTTCACCTGCACATACACCGAAATTTCCA
>DYPF01000511.1:0-601 GCA_020720105.1 Chloroherpeton thalassium | reverse complement strand
GCAGTACATGTTTTTATTCCGCTTTTACATTCACCCACTCCGCTTGTTCCTGCCGGACCAGAGTAACAACTTTCTGTCATTCCGTCAATTAATCCATCACAATCATTATCATAATTATCGCAAATTTCATTTATTGGAAGTACTTGACCATCACAATTACCCCAATGTCCTGCCAAACAAGTTTGACTTCCGCTTTTACAAATACCAATATTATTGGTTCCTGGCGGACCAAAATAACAACTTTTGGTAACATTATCAATATCATTATCACAATCATTATCAATATTATCACAAAATGTTTCTGTTTGTTCATAATTTTCTAATAATGTATAATCAGGTTCAACAAATTCTGTCCCATTACAAACTTTAACACTTAAACTGCAAACACCAAAATGTTTATCTGCTTGAGGTGGGTTTATAATATTATCAATATCATTATCACAATTATCATCAAATCCATTACAAGTTTCTTCGGTTGGTTCTATATCCCCTTCACAATCACTCCAAATGCCATTATTACAAGTTTGTGAACCCTTTTGACATTCACCGGTATCAATTCCGCATTCTTTTGTATCTCCATTAACACAAGAACAACCTTCAT
>DYPF01000510.1 GCA_020720105.1 Chloroherpeton thalassium | reverse complement strand
ATACACATAGATTTAAAAGAATTAGGGAAGTATTACTTCCTCTATAAACGAGTTATGGGGCATTAAAAAAAAAGACACTGCAACAATGAAACAATTGATTGAAGACATAATAAAATCGCTGAAGGATTTTAGAGAGAATAAGAGAATTGATTATGCTAAAAAATCTTATCCGACTAAAATGCAGGTGCTTGGAGTTTCTGTTCCGAATTTAAAAATAGTATTGAAAGAACTGAAAAACCAAACAAAGAACTATTCTCTAAGAGACAAGATTGAATTAGCCAAAGAGTTAAATAGGACTTCAGTTTTTGAATGTCAACAACTTGCGTTTGAGTACATAGGAAATGATAAAAATATATCATCACAATTAAATGAAAACGACATTGATGAGCTGGAAATAAATCTTGATAATTGGTTGTCAGTTGACTATTTCGGAGCATTAATTGTTGGTAATTCATGGAGAAACAATAACATCACAATAGAAAGAGTAAAATCATATTTGGGTTCAAAGGATTTTTGGATACGGCGAATTGCTATTGTGGCAACTGTATCGCTTAATCAGAAAGCCAGAGGAGGGACTGGTGATGCCTTACAAACCTTAGAGATTTGCAAACAGGTTGTTAATGACCATGAAGATATGATTATTAAAGCTTTATCTTGGGCATTAAGAGAATTAGCGAAAGTTGAGAAGCAACCTGTTATTGAATTCATTGATAATTACAAAGATAAATTACATAAAAAGGTATTACGTGAAGTTTCAAACAAAATTGAATTAGGAACAAAAAACTAAAGGAGAAAACCAATGGAAAAATTTAAAAATTGCCAAAGTTGTGGTATGCCTATGAGCAGAGACCCTGAAAATGGAGGAACTGAATTGGACGGTTCAAAAAGTAATAAGTATTGTTCTTATTGCTATCAAAGTGGACAGTTTACAAGCCCGGATATTAATACTCCACAGGAAATGCAATCTTTTTGTATTAAGAAAATGAAAGAACAAGGAATGCCAAAATTTATTGCTTGGATATTTACTCGTGGAATACCGAAATTAGAACGATGGAAGAATTAACGCCCCATAACAAGCGGTATAAAAAATTGCCGGTTCAGTAGGTTATTCAAGGGTTGTAGCCCGCTTCA
>DYPF01000509.1 GCA_020720105.1 Chloroherpeton thalassium | reverse complement strand
ACGAGTTGACGCTGGGGCGCTCCTTGTTAAACCGCATACCTTATCATGGGAAATAGAAGATAGGATGATTTCAGCGAGATTTAAATATTATTATGATTTGACTCAATACAATCTTGGGTTTTCAATATTATTTGGATTAATTAGGGGTATAAATTCCGGAATAGTTACATTTGGTACTTTCGGCATGTTGGTTGGGTTTATTTCTTACAGATATTTTCAAAATAATCAATATTACTTTTACTATAATCTTGGAATTAGCAAAATTTCTTTGCTTACGGTAACTTGGTTAATAAATCTCACAATTTCTGCTTTCCTCTTATTGATAATAAGGTAAATGGATAAACTTATTATAAATAAGGTTGTGAAATCCTTTGGCCATAATCAGATTCTGAAAGATATTGATTTTGAATGCAGGGTAGGTGAAATTATTGGATTGCTAGGTCGGAATGGGAGTGGTAAAACCACTTTGTTGAAAATTTTATTTGGAACCGTAAAGGCCGATGCCATAGATGTTAAGGTAAATTCAAAGACATTTGATCCGGCTAAAAATATTTGCAACCGTACGATAGCTTATTTGGCTCAAGATAGTTTTCTCCCCAAGGATTTAAAAGTCAAAAACATCATTCCAATGTACTTTCAAGATGGAGATCAGCAGGATGGAATTTTTTATGATACAAGGATTGCCCAAATTGAAAACAGAAAAATAAGTACCTTGTCCTTCGGCGAGTTAAGGTACTTTGAGATTCTTCTAATTTCTAGATTGCCACATCGGTTTATTTTACTTGATGAACCTTTTTCAATGATTGAACCGCTCTATCAGGATGCAATAAAGGATTTGTTGCCAATAATTAAACAGGACAAAGGAATAATTCTTACAGACCACTATTTTCAAGATGTTTTGCAGATTACCGATAGAAATATATTGATAAAGGATGGGCGAACTTATTCAATAGGTGATAAAATTGATTTAGCTAATTATGGATATATTTCAGCGGAAAAGGTTTGACAATAAATTCCCCGATGGATTAAATCCCACTATTTAACTGAGATATTTTCATCCAAAATATTGAAAAAACTGCAACTACTTGTAGAATATCATCTTTTTGCTTAATTATGCACTCAAATTAAATCTA
>DYPF01000009.1 GCA_020720105.1 Chloroherpeton thalassium | reverse complement strand
ATTTAAAGACAGACAAAGGAAACTACTCACGACAATTTAAAGTGATGAGATAAAACAGCATTATTTCAAATAAAGTAAATTTAGGCTGCTGTCTCATAAGTCCAAAATATTTCAAAATTGTCATTCCCGTGCAAACGGGAATCCACTAATAGAGAAGATTTTTGGATTCCCACTTTCGTGGGAATGACACCAAAACTGACTTTTGAGACAGCCACTTTATAACTTTTATCTAACGGGATGTATGATATGCTTAACTATTCCAAGTATTCTGAATGTATCTGATTCTATTACTTCTCTTGGTTTATAATCAGGATTTTCTGACACAAAAATTGTCTTATCTCCGTCAATTTTTAGTCGTTTAACAAATGTAGTATCATTCAATGTTACTACAATAATATCATTATTTTCGGGGGTTTTCGAGACATCAACAATTAAATTATCGCCGTTCAAAATATTAGCATTTATCATTGAATCGCCCGAAACTGAACAAAACAAAAAGTTCTCTGATGGTATTCCAAACAAATCCATAAAAGTTACTTTATTTGGATTTTCGTTCAGATTAGGAAAATTATTTGTTGCTCCAATAGTTAGCAAGTAGGTTGCAAGCTCTTCTTTATCCAAGAAATCAATTCTTCTTATATTTGTAACTTTTGTCTCGCCCATAATTCCTATCCAATTATTAATGATAATATTTGCATCTTGATTTGCAAATTCAAATATATTTTTATTACGTTTATTTATAACTTTGATAATTTGCTTGTGATTTTGCGTATCCACTGGCAATCCGATATGTTGCCAAATTTGATTTTGCAAAAGAATATGGTATAATTCATTATCTGTTAATTTCTCGAGTTTGGTCACAATGCTAAACAATAATTACTAAAAAATACTCTATTTTGACCAAATTAATTTAACAGCAGAAGAATGTCCACTCTTGCTGATTATTTTGCCAATATAAACTCCTTCGGGCAGATTAGATAAATCCAGATTATAAGAATGCAACCCTTCTTGTGTAATATCAAAAACCTTAGAAAACACTTCCTTGCCAATAAAATTATATAAAACAAAGCGAACTTCTTGATTAGCAAGCGAATTAAACTTAATATTTATTGTTTCTTGCGATGGATTAGGAAATATTGATAAATCATTATATTTACTAATTTTAGGCAATTCCGACTTTGAGTTTGTCTTGCAAGGTGATTGTTTAAACTCAAAGTAATAATTAACTTTACTAATTGGCGATGTGATTTCGAACTCAGTACTGCCAATAAATATATGTTTATCCTCGGGATAACCATAAACTTTAAATTCATCGCGATACAATTCAATTTTGTATTTACCTGCTTGCAGTGCAGCAACATAATGGTACATATCAATATTGCACATACATTTGCACTTAACGGTGCTTGTGTCAGTTTGTGTAATTCTAATTGTTTTATCTTTGATTTCAATTTTATCGGAAAACTTGGCACAGCAATTAACTTCCACATTATCGTTACGGACAACAAGAATTTTGCCATCAAGATAAGCCTCGATGGACTCATCGGAATATACTAATTTAGGTAAAGTTAAAAGAAATAAGAAAATTAGTAGAGATATATGGGCATAAATTTTCATTTTATAAATTAATTAACATTATTATAGACGTAAAATTTGAAAAAAAGTTACATCTTTCTATTAAATACGAATACAATAAAAAATATTAAAGATTGCAATAAAATAATTATCGCACTTGTTGGTAAATCCACAATCACCGAAAGGACAATACCCACTATTCCTGTAACTATTCCTATTATTATAGACTTAACTGTCATTTCGAAGAATGTGCGAGAAATTAGCCTTGCTATTGTTGCTGGCAATACAATGAATGAGGATATTAGGACAATTCCGATAATTTTGATAGCAACTACAATTGCAATGGATATTGCTATGGATAAAATGTAATTGTCATTGCGGACAGGTATTCTATCAGCAATCGCCAAATCGTTATCAAAAGTAGTGTAAGCCCAGCGTGTCCAATAGCTAAAAAATGTGAAAACCGTAAAAATAACTAATAACATCGAAACAAAAATATCCTGTGAATCAACAGAAAGAATCGAACCAAATAAGTACGTAAAAGCATCAGTTGTATAAGTATCTTTTAAGGAAAGAAATACAATACCGAGGGCAAATGCAAACGAAAAAAATACACCAATTAAGGCATCATTGCTAAGTTCGCTTTTTTCTTTGAAATACGCTATCATTAGTGCAATTAGAATAGTAAAAGGAATTGCAATTAACAGCGGCTGTGTTTCGAGTAAAATGCCAAGTGCTACTCCACCAAAAGCAGAATGAGCTAATCCATTACCCAGAAAACTCATTTTTCTTTGAACTATAAATACACCGTAATAACTTGCACTAAAACCAATTAAGATGATAACTAAAATTGCTTTTAGCACAAAACTACTAAATAATAAATCGATTAATGAACTTAAATCTGTCATTGTTTTTGCATTATGAATGATACATTATGTTTATCAGCAAAGTGCGAGAAAGTTAATTTTAAATGTTCGTCCGTAAAAGCATCGGCTTTGTCGCCATAGAATATTTGATGTCTGTTTAAAAACAAAATATGACTTGAATGGTGAAATGCAGATGTCCAATCGTGCGTAACCATCAGTACTGTAATAGTATTACTTTTTGTATAATCGCCAATAATTTTATTTAAATTTGTTTCGCATACGAAATCTACTCCCGTAGCAGGTTCGTCAAGCAATAGTATTTTTGGACTTCTCACTAAACTTCGTGCAAGATATACTTTTTGGAGTTGCCCTCCCGAAAGTTCAGAAAGTCTTTTATCTGCAAATTCCAATGAATTTAGCGATTCCATCATACTATATGCTTTTGATTTTGCTTCTTTATTAGATTTTATGCTCCAAGTATGATTAATTCCACTCAAAACCAATTCAATTGCCTTTGCAGGAAAGCTTTTGTCAAGTGTTTTAATTTGGGGAACATAGCCAATAATTGAGGGGTCAATTTTACTTATAGGTTTGCCATATATTTCAATTTTGCCTGAAAATTCTCTATTTAATCCAATCAAAGTTTTAAGAAAAGTTGATTTTCCTGAACCATTCGGTCCCAAAATTGACAAATAAACTCCTTCTGGAATTTCTAAATTAATATCAGATAAAGCAATTTGATTGCCATAACTAACACATAAGTCTCTGACGGTTATTGCATTTATAATCATTTAAGCTAATCCTAATGTTGCACAATCTATTCTTTTTGCCCCTTTGTTCAGCAATTCAATTGCCATCGAATTGATGGTGGAGCCAGTTGTAAAGACGTCATCAACTATCAAAAACGTTTTATTTATGTAAAAAGATTTTTCTTGTGGTAGTTGATAAATTCCTTGAACATTCGTAACTCTTTGTTTTGCATTCATTTTTGTTTGAGATTCAATATATTTTGCCCTAATAATCAAATCCTCTTTAACGGGACAAGTCAAAACTTTGCTTACACCTTTTGCAATAAAAGTAGATTGATTGTAGCCACGCTCTCGCTTTTTAGTTTTATGAATTGGAACGGGAATTATTGCATCATAAACTACGTCAGTTTCCAATTTAACTTTTTGGGCTAAAATCTCTCCAAACTCAACTCCAACTTTGTAAAGGTTGGAATATTTTAGATGATGAATTACATCTAAAAAATTAGTTTGATGCACACTAAATAATGAATACGCATAAGTAATAGCAACATTGTCTGCCTCAAAGCTCGCCAGCATTCTATTGATTATTGACTCGCTCGAACCAGCAACTTGTTGATTATAATAACACTTGTTGCAAAGATAGTTCATATTCTCAATTTGATTTTCCTTATCAATAACCGAATTACAAACCAAGCAATGCTTTGGTGCAAGGAAGCCAACAAAAGATTCAGCAATATTATTTAAAAATGCAATCAAAATATGTGAATTTGCAAAAAGAATAAATGTAAATTACAAAAATTACATATTATTTAGATACTCTACGTGCATACATTTATCTTGGACAAACACAAATCCATTATCCAAAGCTAATTTTTTTGCCTCTTCGCTATTAATGCCTTCTTGTAGCCAGATAACGTCGATATCTCCTTTGGCATTCTTTCGCTCAATTGCTTCTTGGACAATTCCAACTGCTTCGTCCGATGGACGGAAAACATTCAAAATCTCAATTTTTTCCTCTACATCCATTATAGTTTTAGCAACTTTTTTGCCCAATATTTCAGGAGTTGCAGGATTGATTGGCAAAATATTATAGCCTTTCGAGGCAATAAATGCAGGCACTCTATAGGCAAATTTGCTTGTATTTGCACTTGCTCCGTAAACCGCAATATTGCGATAGTTTTGGAATATATCTTTAATAGTCATATTTTTCTGATATTTATTGTAAAAATAATATTAACGAAAAAGAGCAAATAGAATTATTTAATAATTACAAAATAAAAATTATGACTTTACGTTTTTACTTTTCAGACAATAACAAGTTAAAAGTTTATTTAATGAGCTCACTTACAATTTTTGAGAAAGGTGATTATAAGCCAGTATCTGTTGCATTCAGAACACACGGAATAGCAGCATTAGAAGAAATTTCAAAGTTTCAGGAACATTTCGGTATATACGATACAGATACAACAATTAATTCAATAAGAGATGCTATTATTGCAAACTATTTGGGATATGATTTGTTGAATATGGATAAGCATGGGTTTGATGCTAAGAAAAGCAAATCAAATATTATCAATAAATGACATACATAGTATATAACAAATCTTGCTATTCCTTAGAAGATATTCGTAATGATGAAGTAGATGCTCTCATTACCGACCCACCTTATGGCATTTCTTTTCAGAATAATTATTGGGACAAAGACTTGCCAAAAAAAGAAATCTGGACTGATTCATTGAGAGTTCTCAAAGAAGGAAGTTTTGGATTAGTATTCTCCTCAATTAGATTAATGCATAGGCTAATGGTCGATTTAGAAGACTCTGGTTTTGTCATAAAAGATGTTCTATTTTGGGCTTATTTAAATGGAATGCCTAAAAGTAGAGATATTGCATTAGAGATTGACAAAGAACTCGGATTTGAGAGTAAAATTGTTGGTAAATATAACTATGTTCAAGGTTACAAAAAAAATGGTGCGGAAAATTATTATGCTGAAAATGAAAAATTCAAGAAAGAACCCGTTTCAGATATTGCAAAAAAATTCAAAGGTAGCGGTCTTGGACTCAAACCTGCTTATGAACCAATAATTATGGTTCAAAAACCAATTGTTGCAAGTAAAAATATAGCAAATAATATCATTAAAAATGGCACTGGCTCTTTGAATTATGAAGAAACACGAATTCCCTATCAAAACGGAGAAAGTAATGTTGGTCATAATCCTCACCCTCTTGGAAGAGTTCCTTCGAATATAATTAGAACTGAAAATTTTAATGATGGTTATGACAAATTCTTTTTAATTCCAAAAGTTAGACAAAATTCAGAGGAATATAATAATCATCCAACCAAAAAGCCAACAGATTTGATGGCTCATTTAGTAAAATTAATTACTTTTGAAGGACAAACCGTGCTTGACCCCTTTTCTGGTAGCGGCAGCACTGGAGTTGCTTGTATCCAAAATAAAAGGAATTACATTGGTTATGAACTTGAAAAGGAGTATTACGATATTTCTATAAGACGACTACAAGAAACTGAAAACTTGTCTTTTTCAAAATTATTCTAATTCGTTTTCTCGAGACTTCAGATTTTCCAATAAATCATATTAGGTCATTTCCCTCCCCACTGGCACATTAATTGTCCATTATGCTGCATAAGCCATAGTTGGAGAATATTATCACGTATGCAGTTTTTTTCAGCACGTACATTTAAACTACTGTTCAATATTATACTATTTGTATTCTTATTGATTATTTCGAATGGTTTTGCTTATGCCGAGCAAATTCCTGCGAATGCACTTCCAATTCCAAAATTGTCAATCAATGTGGATATGGCTAATCAAAACAATGATTTAGTGCTTACTTTGCAGATTCTGGCAATTATGACTGTGCTGACTTTGGCGCCATCAATTTTGGTGATGATGACAAGTTTCACTCGCATTATTATCGTATTCCACTTTCTAAAGCAAGCATTAGGAACTGCTACTCAACCACCCTCGCAAGTGATGACGGGGTTAGCATTATTCCTAACATTTTTTATTATGCAACCTGTTTTAGACGAAGCAAATCAGAAAGGAATTCAGCCCTATTTAAAAGAAAAAATCACACAAGAGCAAGCAGTGAATAATATTATTCAGCCTTTCAGAAATTTTATGTTAAAGCATACACGCGAGGAAGATTTGGGATTATTCATCAAATTGAGTGGAGCAAATAAGCCCCGAACTATTGATGATGTCTCCACAATGACAATCGTTCCTGCTTTTACAATTTCTGAATTGAAGATTGCATTTCAAATTGGATTTTTGCTTTTTATACCATTTTTGGTATTAGA
Source organism: Chloroherpeton thalassium (assembly GCA_020720105.1). Lineage (GTDB taxonomy): Bacteria > Bacteroidota > Ignavibacteria > Kapaibacteriales > UBA2268 > GWF2-33-9. Next base: position 24,984 of record DYPF01000009.1, on the reverse strand, counting down.
TATGATTATCGCAAGTACTTTGATGTCGCTGGGGATGTTCCTTTTGCCACCGCAATTGATTTCATTACCAATAAAAATACTATTATTTATTTTAGTTGATGGCTGGAACTTAGTAATAGGTTCATTAATGAACAGCATTTTAAAAACGGGTTAGAAAAATGACAGATGTACAAGTTATCGAAATTGTTAGAACAGCATTTTATTATACATTAATTATAGTTGGTCCAATTCTATTAGTTTCTTTGATAGTTGGATTAGTGATTTCAATTTTCCAAGCGGCAACTTCCATTTCCGAGCAAACATTAACTTTTGTTCCTAAGTTAATTGCAGTGTTTTTACTGATAATTCTAATGCTCCCATTTATCATTACACAAATGAAAGATTTCACAATTTCTATGATTAAAATGATAGAGAATGTAGGATAGAATGACCGATAGCACAACTACATATTTACTTCTGGGAAAATTCATCGTAGGAATACTGATATTTTTCCGCGTTAGTGGATTTCTATTTACCGCTCCAATGTTCGAAAACTCTGGAATTATTCCACACGTCAAAATTATGCTGGGCTTGATATTAAGTTTAATATTAACAACGGCTTTCTGGACAGAGCAACCAACAATTGAATTTCATCCCTTAAGTTTGGCTTTGCTTGGATTAAAAGAAATACTCGTAGGTGTTGCAATAGGCTTTTCGGCACAACTTGTTTTTTACGCAACTCGGTTTGCAGGTGGAGTAATTGACTTTGATATGGGTTATCATACCTCACTTATGTTTGATATAACCCAAACTTCCCCAACTCTTATTGGTCAAGTAAAGGAATTGATTGTTTTGATGTTGTTCTTGGTAATTAATGGGCACCATTTTTTAATAGAATCATTATTTATAAGTATGAAAGCAGTGCCGCTCACTACTTTTGCAGTAACCGAAAGCACAATAAGCATATTAGCGAGTTTTGCTACATCAATTTTTATCGTTGCTATTAAAATTGCTGCACCAGTTTTGCTGGCTTTATTTGTCACAAATCTGGCATTAGCATTATTGGCAAGGATAGCACCGCAAACTAATATATTTGCATTAAGTTTTCAGATAAAAGTAACCGTAGGTTTGTTAGTACTTATTGCAACAATTCCGCTATTTGTTTATGTAGCAAAATATTCGTTGCAAAATTTTCAAGATTATACATTAAAAATATTAATGAGTTTAAACCCAGGTAGAGTGTAATGGCAGAGAATCCAGAAGGAATGGAGAAAACCGAACAGGCGACATCGAAACGATTAGACGAGTCGCGTGATAAAGGTCAGGTAGCAAAAAGTATGGACGTAACTACATCCGTTATTATTCTGCTTGGTGGAATGAGTGTTTTTTACTTTGGTGCAAATATCTCTAATGAATTGATGGGATTCACCCGCACAACATTTATGAATTTGGGAAATATTCAAATTACAGAGCTTAGTTTTATCGAAATGTTCAATAAACTAATCTTGTTTATGGCAATGTTATTAGCACCAATTCTATTATTTGTCTTTGCTATTACCCTTTTCTCAGAGATAGCACAAGTTGGACTCAAGTTTGCATCAAAGAAATTTACCGAAGGTTTAAGGTTTAAGCAAATTATAAATCCATTTGGCAGTTTAAAGAAAATTTTCTTTTCGTCAAATTCAATTTTCGAATTAGTTAAAAGTATCTTTAAACTATTATTTATAGGACTTATTGCTTATGGAATTTTGCGAAGCAAAGATGAGCAAATTATTAGTTTGATGGAAAAACCCTTCATAGAGACTGCAACTTTTATTTTCGCTACATCATTTGAATTGATTTGGAAATTAGGATTGGTTTATATTATAATTGCAGTTGCTGATTATTTCTATCAAAAATGGAAATTTGCAGACGATATGAAAATGACCAAGCAAGAAGTAAAAGATGAAGCCAAACAAATGGAAGGCGATCCGCAAATAAAGTCGCGTATTCGCTCTATTATGCGTAATAAATTACGCCAAATAATGATGAAAAATGTTCCTCGTGCAGATGTGATTATCACTAATCCAACTCACTTTGCTGTTGCTATTGAATACAAACAAGGACAGATGACCGCTCCACGAGTTGTTGCAAAAGGTGTCGACTTTCTGGCAATGAAAATTCGCGATATTGCAATGGAAAACGATATTCCTATTGTTGAAAATCCACCATTAGCAAGGCAAATATACTTCAATGTTGATATTGATCAAGAAGTGCCCGAAGAAATGTACAAAGCGGTAGCACAAGTACTTGCATACATTTTCTCGCTCAAAGAAAGAAAGGCAGTGTAATTGGTATGAATTTTGGTAAATATATATAAAATAGGAAAAATGGCAAATAATAACCAAATAGCATCAACAACATCACCTTTGCAACAAAGGATTATTGGTTTATTCACCAAAAATCCAGATATGCTATTAGCCGCCGGCGTTTTGATCATTATGGCATTGTTGTTAATTCCATTGCCTCCATTTCTCTTAGATTTATTGCTTGCATTGAATATAACAATTTCAGTTTTAACCTTACTTATTTCATTATATTTACTTAAACCGCTTGATTTTTCGAGTTTTCCGACAATATTGCTTATTACAACATTATTCCGCTTGGGATTGAATGTTGCTTCCACTCGATTAGTTCTAAGCAACGGATATGCAGGGAATATCATCGAGGCATTCGGCTCTTTTGTAATTCAGGGAAATTATATTGTTGGGTTTATCATCTTTATAATATTAGTAGTTATAAACTTTATTGTAATTATTAAAGGTTCTACTCGTATCGCCGAAGTAACTGCCCGATTTACTTTAGATGCCTTGCCCGGTAAACAAATGAGTATTGATGCCGATTTGAATGCTGGATATATCGACGAGCAAACCGCTCGCCAAAGACGTGAGCAATTAACTAAGGAAGCCGATTTCTTTGGTTCAATGGATGGTGCGTCTAAGTTTATTCGCGGAGATGCGATTGCTGGTTTGATTATTTCTGGAATTAATATTCTTGGCGGATTTGCTATTGGAATCCTGCAAATGGGAATGGCTTTCGAGGAATCTGCCACTAAATTTACAACACTTACTATTGGTGATGGTTTAGTTTCGCAAATACCATCGTTACTTATTTCAGTTGCTGCTGGTTTAGTTGTTACTCGTTCAGCTTCGTCCAATCAGTTGGATATAGAATTAGGAAACCAATACGGATATAGACCGAAGCCACTCTTTATCGTATCGGTTGTTTTATTATTACTTGCAGTTATTCCGGACTTCCCATTTTTCCCATTCTTTATACTCAGTGTAGGTTCGGGAATTTTAGGCTGGTTACGTTACCAACAAATCAAAAAAGAAGAAGTTGAAGAGAAATCAATAGAAAATTCAAAATTGATGGAAGGTTCTAAACCAGTTGAAACCCCTGTGGAAGAAACCTTGAAAATTGACCCAATTGAATTGGAATTAGGTTATAATCTTATTTCACTTGTTGATGAATCCCAAGGTGGCGATATATTCAAACGAATTACTAATATCCGAAAGCAATTAGCCCAAGAATTAGGTATAATTCTACCACCAGTCCGAGTTCGTGATAATTTACAATTAGACCCCGAAGAATATATTATCAAAATTCGCGGAAATGAAATTGCCCGTAACAAACTATATCCAAATTTGATGTTAGCTATGAATCCCGGCACAGCAGAAGGAAAATTGAGTGGTGTGCAAGTAACCGAACCAGTATTTGGGCTTCCTGCAACTTGGATAGCATATAATGAGCGAGAAAATGCGGAGATACGAGGTTTTACCGTTGTAGAATCAGCCACCGTACTTAGTACTCACATTACAGAATTGTTAAAACGCAATGCTGATAAACTATTATCTCGTCAGGAAGTTAAGAAATTAGTAGATAATTTAGAGTCATCGCAAAAAGTGCTTTTAGACGAAATGCAATCAGATGGTCTATCCTTAGCTACTATCCAAAAAGTGATGCAAAATCTTCTGATTGAAGGAATTCCTATCAGAGATTTACCAAAAATTATTGAAAGTCTTTTAGATTATTATAAAATAACAAAAAATACTGATGTCCTAACTGAATACGTTCGCCACAATCTTGGTGAGATTATTCGCAAATTATATCAAGATGATAAAGGTGTAGTGCATGTAATTGCTCTCGACCCTAATTTGGAAGATATTATGACACAGCAGTTACAAAATAATAGTCAGATGGCTGTTTCAGCTTCATTGGGATTGCCGCCAGCAATAATTCAAGATGTAAATCTAAAATTATCGGATTCAATAGATGAAGTAACTATTCTTGGATATATGCCTGTTGTGATTTGTTCTGCACAAGTGCGTCCGTATTTCTTCCGTATGATTCACTCGCAATTTGCAATGGTAGCAGTTATTAGTTACACTGAATTACCAGCGGACACCGACATAGAAGTACATTCATCAATTAAAATAAATCTATAAATATAGCAACTTATATTGGTTGCCTACCTAAACAGTAATTTCTTTTATAATGTTAATTTTTATTTGTAATTTTGCAAATTAAATTGATTGTTTTACAAATAAAAAGGAAGTGTATTAAAATGATATGTAAAAACAAATTTGACGATATTAAAAAAAAGTATGGAAACTTTTCAACTTGGGCGATATGGAATTTTAAAGATGAAAAGGATACTAGTATTATTGAACAAAATCTCTCAAAATTACATACTAATTGGGTTATTATAGGTTTAAATATATCACAACCTGTTGATTCACTTGCTAATTTTCGTGGAGGTAAGCATGACAGGAAATTAAAATATGCTTTTAATAATACATTTATCTCTGGCTCATATATGACAGATTTAATAAAGAGTGTAGAAGTAAAATCAAGCGAGATTTTAAAAGACATAAAAAGTAGCAAAATAGATATAAATGCTCAAGTTTCATATTTTAACGAAGAATTAAAGTTTGTCTGTGTAAATGAAGAAACAAAATTTATTATTTTTGGAAATGCTGCAAAGAATATTTACGATAATTTTTATAAAGGTTATTATCCGAATAATGAAGTGTTTTTTCTAAAACATTACTCAAGCAGAGGAACAGATCAGAAATGGGTAGAAGAAACTTGGAAAGAACTTAACATTAACTTAAATTATGAAACTGAATATAATAAATATAGACATACAATACAAAAATGAGGCTGATAATTGTGTAAGTGTATAAAATAATCAGATTTATTTTACCAATAAAAAAAATGGGTTTGTTCAATTAAGAATAAACCCATCAAAAAATCAGGAATAATTTCTTATTCTTCAGCTTTCATAATTGTTGCTTCTTCTTTATCGTCAGAAGGAATAATCTCTTCAGCTGGTGTTTCGATTACTGCAGCAACCACTTCTGGTTCTGCTGCAATTGTTTCTTCCACAACTACTTCCTCGGCAACAATTGGCGTTTCAACAACTGCTTCTTCCACTACTGCAGGAGCAACTGCTGCTACCACTGGTGCATCTTTTGGAGCAGCTGGTTTTACTTTCTTCTTTTTCTTCAAAGAAATTGCACCATCTTGCACATCAAACCAATCAACTAATTGGATAATTGCAGTTGAAGCTGAATCACCACGACGTTGACCTGTTTTGATAATACGAGCGTAACCACCTGGACGGTCAACAACTTTTTGAGCAATTTCATCGAAAAGTTCTTGCACAGCACCTTTACCAAAAAGGTAAGTAGAGGCAACTCTGCGTGAATGCACGTCAATAGTTTGACCTTCTGGTAATTTACCTTGTTGTTCTTTTAAGAGTGAATGTTTAGCGCGAGTAATCAATTTTTCAATATAAGGTCTTAATTCTTTAGCTTTAGCCAAAGTAGTATTAATTTTTTTATGTGTAATCAATGCAGTAGCCAAATTGCGCATTAAAGCTTTTCTGTGGCTACTTGTACGATTTAGTTTTCTTCCTTTTTTAGCGTGTCGCATTTCTATATCCAGTATAAATAATAATCAAAAAAATAAAAATTAGAACTGTGGTTTTGGATTTTCTTTTAGATATTTCTCAACATCCATACCAAATTCAAGTCCGAGGGATTTAATCAATTCACCAAGTTCAGTTAATGATTTTTTGCCAAAGTTTCTAAATTTAAGCAATTCAGATTGGTCTAAGCGAACCAATTCGTACAAAAACTTAATATTTGCACTTTTCAAACAGTTATGAGCACGAACCGAAATCTCGAAATCCTCAACTGCCGTTTGCAACATTATTTTAATACGTTTGTTTTCAGAAACTGTTGAATCTTCTGATGATGCTTCAGACAAATCACCTGGAAGGTCTGGTTGCAAGTCAAAATCAATAAACAATCTGATATGGTCGCGAATATAAGAAGAAGCTTGATTAATTGCATCACCTGGAGCAATAGTACCATCTGTTCTTAAGTCTAAGATTAACCTTTCATAGTCTGTTTTTTGCCCTACACGGTAGGGTTCCACATTAAAAACTACATTTTTGATTGGTGTAAAAATAGAATCAATTGGCAACATTCCTACTGGAAAGTCGAAAATTTGTTGTTCTTCGCTCGGCACATAACCTTTGCCTCTGCCTATTCTTAATTCAACATCAAAATCTGCATCATCTTCTAAAGTTGCAATATGATGGTCAGGATTCATAACTTCGATAAGTGATGAAGCTTCTTGGATATCTTTAGCAGTCCAAGTGCCAGGTCCTTTCAATCTGAAAGCAATTCTTTGAATTTTTTTATCAATTAGTTTAAATCTAACTTCTTTAAGATTTAAAACAACTTCAGCTACGTCTTCTGTTACGCCTTTAATGGTTTGGAACTCATGTAAGACACTTGAAAACTTTACACCGATAATAGCCGAGCCAACAATAGAGGAAAGCAGCACTCTACGGAGCGAATTTCCAATAGTAGCACCATAACCTTGCTCTAACGGTTGTAAAATATATCTTCCGTGATTTTCGGAAGATGTTTGTTCAACAATTACCCTCTCGGGCATTTGCATTTGATAATTCATCTTCAAATACCTCTTAAATTATACACGACGCCTTTTTGGAGGACGGCACCCATTATGTGGAACTGGAGTTCTATCAATTATTGTATGTACTTCCAAGCCCGCTTGTGTGAGAGCGCGAACTGCTGCTTCTCTTCCCGAGCCAGGACCCTTTACAAATACATCAACTTTACGTAAACCCATATCGAAAGCTTCTTTTGCAGCCTTTTCAGCACTTACTTGTGATGCATAAGGAGTGTTCTTTTTGGAACCTCTAAATCCATTTTTACCAGCTGATGACCAACATAAAGCGTTTCCATATAAATCGGTAATAGTAACCAATACGTTATTAAATGTTGCTTTGATAAAAGCTTTACCGTGTATATCACTGACGGATTTTTTCTTAATTTTTTTCTTTGCCACTCTTCAACCCATTTAATACAATTAATATTATTTCTTAGCTGATGCTTTTTTCTTTCCAGCTACTGTCTTCCTTCTACCTTTTCTAGTTCTAGAATTGGTTCGTGTTCGTTGTCCTCTAGTAGGTAAACCACGTCTATGACGTAATCCACGATAGGAAACAATGTCCATCAATCGTTTGATGTTCATTTGAATTTCACTACGTAATTCACCTTCTACTTTATATTCTTCAAGTGCTGTACGTAATCTTGAAACTTCTTCGTCAGTCCATTCACTAACCTTTTTAGTTTCATCCACATTTGCAGTGCGTAAAACTTCTACAGCTCTGGTTCTACCCACACCAAAGATATAGGTTAAACCAATAAATCCACGTTTGTTTTTTGGTAAATCAATACCAGCTATTCTTGCCACTTATTCCTCCTAACCTTGTCTTTGCTTTAATCTAGGATTTTTTTTGTTAATTATATACACTCTGCCTTTGCGTCTTACTATTTTGTCGTCTGCGCTTCGCTTTTTTACAGATGCTCTAACTTTCATTTATTAACCTTTTTATTTATATCTATAAATAATTCGTCCCTTAGTCAAATCGTAAGGAGACATTTCAACAGTAACTTTATCACCTTGTAATATCTTGATAAAGTTCATTCGCATTTTGCCAGATATATGGGCTAATATTTTATGTCCTCCTTCCAAAGTAACTCTAAATTGAGTATTTGGAAGAACTTCACCTATTATCCCGTCCAGCTTTATTAAATCTTCTTTTGCCATAAAATTCTATATTTCTCTAAATCACCTAAGTGTCATTATTATTGGCTTACTATTATCAATCACTATCGTATGCTCCCAATGTGCTGCAGCTTTCTTATCTTTAGTGTAAACGGTCCAACCATCACTTGCAGTTTTGGTTTCTTTTGCCCCAAGGTGCACCATTGGTTCTATAGCAATTGCTAAGCCCTTTACTAATTTCATATTCGGATACTGTTGCCTATGTAAAAGTAAAGGAACAAAATTTGGAACTGGTGGCTCATCGTGCAGCTTATCGCCAATACCATGACCTACTAATTCTCTTGTAACGCTATATCCAAAGCCTTCTACATAAGATTGAACGGCTCTAGAAATATCATACACTTTATTTCCTTCGGTTGCTTTTGCTATACCTTTGAATAATGCTTCTTCGGTTCTTTGTGATAATTGTTTTATATCATCTGGAACATCACCCACTAAACAAGATACAGCACTATCGCCATAAAATCCTTTATATTCAGCTCCGCAATCCAAAGATAAAATATCACCATTAACTAATTTTTTATCATTTGCAAAGCCATGAACAACAACTTCATTTACTGATGCACAAATTGTAAATGGAAATGGATTTTTCTTAGAGCCATAATTCTTAAATGCAGGTCGTGCATTATTAGAAAGAATATAGTCTTCTGCAATCTTATCTAATTCCAAAGTAGTCATTCCTACTTTTACATTTTTAATCAGCAAACTGAGAGTTTCAGCAACAATCCGATTTGCTTTTTCAAAGAACTTGAATTCGTCCGAAGTAAAATTTTTAAATATCACTTATTTCAATTCCATAAACCTAAAACTATTTTAGAATCCACCAGCTCCAGATCTACCCTTCAATTTACCAGATTTCATAAATCCATCATAGTGTCTCATCAATAAATGTGATTCCATTTGTTGAAGAGTATCGAGCATTACACCAACAATGATAAGCAAACTTGTGCCACCAAAGAATTGGGCAAATGATGATGTTACACTAAAAATGTTCATCATAAAAGTAGGTAAGATGGCAATAATCGCCAAGGATATTGAACCCGGTAAAGTAATTAATGTCAATATTCTTTCAATATATTCAGAAGTTGGTTTGCCTGGGCGAATACCCGGAACAAATCCGCCTTGCTTTTTCATATTGTCTGATATTTCCTGTGGATTGAAAACAATCGCCGTATAGAAATATGTAAAGAACACTATCATCAAACCGTAAACTAACGCATATACAAACGATCTATCACTGAGCATTTGAGCTATGTAAATCAATGTTGGACTTTCGGGGAAGAAACTCAAAATCGTATTTGGAATAAATATCAAAGATTGAGCAAAGATAATTGGCATTACACCAGCTGTATTTACTCTTAAAGGAATATATTGAGTTTGTCCACCATACACTTTGCCACCAACTTGACGTTTGGCATATTGCACGGGTATCCTTCGCGCCCCTTGCGTAAGCAGAATCACCGCTGCTACTATTCCGACTAATAAAGCAATTACAATTATCTCAACTGGCCAAGGTCTTGCACCTGTTTCAACTAACTTCCACTCTTGCCATAATGATTGTGGTAATCTTGCGATAATACCAACAAAGATTATGAGAGAAATACCATTTCCAATACCTCGTTCTGTAATCTGCTCACCTAACCACATCATAAATATCACCCCAGCAGTCAACAAAAATACTGTTGAAATATGGAATAATATTCCGGCATCTGGTACAACAGGCATTCCACCTGGCGAGGTTTGTGCGGCTAATTTAACGCTAAAGCCCCATGAATTCAAAGCAGATACAAATACAGTACCAACTCTGGTCCATTGACTTATTTTTCTTCTGCCTTCTTCGCCTTCTTTTTGTATTTTTTGTAATTCTGGAATTACAATTCCACCCATTTGCAAAATGATAGAAGTGGTGATGTAAGGCATAATACCAAGAGCAAAAATTGCTGCATTGGAGAATGCACCACCCACGAACATATCAAAAAGACCAAACAAGTTATTGGAATTACTTCCAGCAGCTGCTGAAGCTTCCAAAGCTGTAACATCAACACCTGGCAAAGTAATATAAGCACCAACTCTGATGACTATCAAAATCCCAAGAGTGAATAAGATTTTATATCTTAAATCTTCAATCTTGAAAATATTCTGTATGGTTTGTGTAAAATTAGCCATTTACTATTACTTTTCCTCCCGTTGATTCTATTTTACTTTTTGCAGTTTCTGTAAATGCATCAGCCGAAACAATCAACGCAGAAGTTATTTCACCCAAGCCTAATATCTTTACAGGTAGTTTTTTCTTGCGAATCACTCTTAAATTATATAACATTTCTTTATTTACTTCGTTGCCTTCAAAAGCATTATTTTCAAATAATTCTTGAAGTCGGCTTACATTCACAATTTGATATTCAGTACGAAAATGATTAGTAAAACCAAATTTAGGCACTCGGCGGGATAATGGCATTTGACCACCTTCAAAGAAAGCAGGAATACTTGCACCACGACGAGACATTTGTCCTTTGTGTCCACGAGCAGAAGTTCCGCCTTTTCCCGAACCTTGTCCGCGTCCAACTCTTTTATTTGTCTTTGTAGCTCCTTTTGGAACTTGTAGATTTCCGATGTGTTTCATCTTTTTTTTCCCTAAATTATTCTGCTAACTTTTCTACTTTTACCAAGTGTTTCACTTTATCTATCATACCTAATATTTGTGCATTTTCAGGCAAAATTTTGAAATAATTCGGTCTGCCTAATCCCAATGCTTTTATAGTTCGTTTGTGAGTTTCTAAAGTTTTAATTATACTTTTTACCTGAGTTACTTTTAAATTTCCCATTTCTTTAACCTTTAATTACTTTTTCTATAGGAATTTTTCTGCGTGCTGCCACAGATGCTGCATCTTCAACTGAAGCTAATGCTTTAACAGTTGCTTTTAATGTATTATGTGGATTAGCAGAGCCCAAACTCTTTGTTAAAACGTTTTCTACTCCTGCCATTTCTAAAACGGCACGAATTGCACCTGCTGCAATCACACCTGTACCAGGTGAAGCAGGTTTTAACATCACTTTTGCTGCTCTAAACTTAGCTACTACTTCGTGTGGTATTGTCCCATTTTGGATAATTACTGAAGTAATATTTTTCTTAGCTGCATCAGTAGCCTTGGATACTGCATCGACTACTTCGCTTGCTTTACCCAAACCATAACCAACGTGACCTTGTTTATCTCCAACTACAACAAGTGCAGAAAAATTAAATCTACGACCACCTTTCACAACTTTAGCAGTACGACCAACGTATACTAATTTGTTGTATAATTCCATTTCTGATGATTTTATTGCTGCCAATTTATTCTCCTCTTGTTATAATTTTAATCCGTTTTCTCTTACAGAGTCGGCAAAAGCTTTCACTCTTCCGTGATAAAGATATCCATTTCTGTCAAATACAGCTTGGCTAATATTGTTAGCTACTGCTCTTTGAGCAAGAGCTTTACCAACTAATTTAGACAAATCAGTTTTTGTCATTTCTGGGGTGATCATACTTTTTATCTCTTTGTCAACTGTAGAAGCCTGAGCTAAAGTTAATCCTTTAGTATCGTCTATTAATTGAGCAAAGATATTTGTCAGACTACGATAAATACTCAATCTTGGTTTTTCGGAAGTTCCCGTTATTCTCCTTCTGATACCGTATTTACGTTTCAAACGTCTTGCTTTTTTTAATTCAAATCTATTCATCGCTATATTCTTTTTATCTTAATTATTTAGATGCTTTTTTGCCTTCTTTTCTGCGAATATATTCACCTTCGTATCTAATACCTTTACCTTTATAAGGCTCTGGTGGGCGTAATTTTTTAATCTTCATTGCTACAAGACCCACTATTTCTTTATTTGCTCCTTTCACAATCACAGTATTTGCATTTGGTGCTTCAAATGTGATGCCACTTGGAGGTATGAAATAAATTGGATGTGAATAACCCAAGGAGAAGTACAAACCTTTTCCTTTTAATTCTACTTTGTAACCAATACCTTCGATTTTCAATGTTTTGCTAAATCCATCTTTAACACCATAAATAGTGTTATATGTTAAAGCTCTGCTTAATCCGTGTAGTGCACGAACTTTCTTCTCATCATTTGGTCTTGAAAATGAAATCACATTATTTTCAATAACAAATGCAATTGGTTCTGGAACATCAAAACTCATCTCGCCCAAAGGTCCGCTTGCTTTAATAGTTCTTCCTTCAATACTTACTTTAACTATATCTGGAATATTTATCGGTTTTTTTCCTACTCTTGACATTTATATCTCCTACCTATTACCAAACTGTACATAAAATTTCGCCACCAGCATTATAATGTCTTGCTTGTTTATCTGTCATAATTCCCTTCGATGTAGAGATAATAGCAATTCCTAATCCATTATGAATTTTAGGAATTTTATCCACAGGAGAATATGTTCTTCTACCTGGCTTGGATATTCTTTTTATCTCTCTGATTACGTGTTTTTTATTATAATAACGTAATTTCATTTTAATATAGCCTTGATAACCTTCTGGTACAACCTCGAAGTCATCAATAAAGCCCTGATCTTTCAAAATTTCAGCAATATGCACCTTCATTTTGCTAAATGGAGCAGTTGTATGACTATGTCCTGCGGCTCCTGCATTTCTTATTCTTGTAATAAAATCGCCTACTTGATCTGTAACTGGCATTTTTTCACCTTTCCTTTTTACTAACCTTAATTAATTACCAACTTGCCTTATGAACGCCTGGTAATTTACCATCTAAAGCCAATTGTCTTAATTGATTTCTGCATACACCAAATTTTCTGTAAACACCGCGACCGCGACCAGTCACTGAACAACGTAAACGAATTCTTGTTGGGGCGCTATTGCGTGGTAATTTTTGCAAGCCTTCCCAATCTCCACTAGCTTTTAATTCTTCGCGTTTAGCAGCAAATTTTTCTGCCATGCGAATCCTTTTCAAATTTCTCTGTATTACACTAATTTTTGCCATTTATCAACACCTAATCTTTCTTTTTAAATGGAAAACCAAATTCATGTAACAATGCTCTTGATTCTTCATCAGTTTTTGCAGTTGTTACAAATGTTAAATCGAATCCTGTAATTCTACCTACTTTATCAACATCAATTTCAGGGAAAATAATTTGTTCTTTGATACCCAAAGAATAATTACCTCTTCCATCAAAACCTTTATCTTGGAAGCCACGGAAATCACGGATACGTGGAGAAGCAATATTTATAAATCTATCTAAAAATTCATACATAATTATCTTTCTCAATGTAACCATTGCACCAATTGGCATACCTTGACGTAATTTAAAGTTTGAAATTGAGTTCTTAGCTCTACGAACTGATGGTCTTTGACCGCTTATCAATTCCATTTCGTTGATTGCATTCTGCAACAATTTTGGATCAGAAACTGCATCACCAATACCCATATTCAAAACTATTTTAACTAATTTTGGAACTTCCATTGGGTTTTTGTAATCAAATTTCTTAGTAAGTTCTGGAACTACAGTTTCTTTGTAGAATTTATACAGTCTTGGTGCTGGGATTTGAGAGTCTTTTACATCAGACAATCTCTTTCCATCCATTATGAAATCATTCTTTTTGCTTACAGTTTTGCCTGAAGCGACTGCTGGTTTTGCTCCTGCTTTTGCCATTTCTTATACCTCTTTGTTAAATATCTTTACCGTTGGTCTTTGCATAACGAACCTTAATGGCTTTACCATTGCTACTTACTTTTTCGGTAATTTTATAACCTACGCGTGTTGCTTTCTTATCAGAATCAACCAACAAAACATTTGAATAATGAATAGGCATTTCTTTATGCACTAATCCACCCTGTGGGTTCTGTTGATTTGGCCGAGTTGCTTTCACTCTAATATTAACTCCTTCTACCAAAATCCTCATATTGTCAGGTGTTACATCAAGAACTCTTCCTACCTTACCCTTACTATTCCCTGAAATTACTTTCACAGTATCGTTTTTCTTAATTTTTAGTTTCATTCCCAACTCCTAATTATTACACCACTTCTGGCGCTAATGAAACAATTCTCATATAATTCTTTTCTCTAAGTTCGCGTGCCACTGGACCAAAAATACGTGTTCCTCGTGGTTCACCTTTTTCGTTTAATATTACAGCTGCATTATCATCAAATCTGATGTAAGAGCCATCTTTACGGCGTATTTCTTTTTTAGTTCGAACTACTACCGCTTTATATACTTTACCTTTCTTAACTGGAGCGTTAGGGATAGCTGACTTAACTGTTATTACAATCAAATCTCCAATACTTGCGTATTTTTTGCCATGACCACCCAAAACACGAATACATCGTATTTTTTTGGCTCCCGAATTATCGGCTGCAGTTAGATTAGTTTCTTCTTGTATCATCGTTTACTCACTATTTAGCTTTTTCAACAATTTCGATTAATTCCCATCTTTTGCGGGCACTCAAAGGGCGATGTTCTCTAATTCTAACTTTATCCCCAGTATGAGCTTCGTTATTTTCGTCGTGAGCCATAAATTTCTTGCTTTGTTTGTAGTATTTCTTATAGATTGGGTGAGAAATTTGTGTTTCTACTTTAACTATAATTGTTTTTTCTGTTTTATCGGAAACTACTACACCTTGCAATATTCTTTTATGTGGCTTTTTTACTTCAATTGCTTGTGTTTGAATATCTTTATTTACGTCCATTTGCCAACTCTCTCTCTTTAATTAATGTTTCAATTCTTGCGATGTCCTTACGCAAATTTTTTAAACCCGATGTATCTGTTAATTGTTTCAATGAATGTTGAATAATTTGACGTGCAAGAGTTTCTCTTGATTCGCCTAATAAATTATTCAATTCCATTTTACTTAATTCTCTTAAATCTTTTGCTTTTCTCTGTTTCATAATTTTAACTCACCAAATCAACGCGTTCAACAAACTTTGTTTTAATAGGCAATTTATGCGACGCTAATCTCATTGCTTCCATTGCTGCTTCGCGGTCTACACCTTCAACTTCAAACATAATTCTGCCGGGTCTTACTACTGCAACCCATCCCTCTGGACTACCTTTACCGCTACCTTGACGAGTTTCGGCTGGTTTCTTTGTATAGGCTTTGTCTGGAAATATTCTTATCCAAACTTTACCATCTCTTTTTAAATATCTATTTATTGCAATACGAGCGGATTCTATTTGTCGGTTTGTTATCCATGCTGCTTCTAATGCTTTTAAAGCAAAAGCGCCAAATGCTATTTCCGAGCCTCTATATGCTTTGCCGCGTCTTTTGCCACGCTGCGGTTTTCTGTATTTTACTCTTTTTGGTGCTAACATTTTCTAATCTCCTAATAAATTTCGCCTTTGAATATCCAAACTTTGATACCTATCGACCCGTATATTGTTTCGCCTCTTTGGATAGCATAATCAATATCAGCTCTTAAAGTATGCAATGGAGTTCTGCCTTCTTTGTATTGCTCTGTTCTTGCCATTTCTGCTCCGCCTAATCTACCACTGCACATTACTTTGATGCCAATAGCACCCATTCTCATTGCAGACGATACAGCTTGCTTCATAGCTCTACGGAAAGAAACTCTTTTTTCTAATTGCTGTGCAATTGCTTCACCAACTAAATAAGCATCGAGTTCTGGTCTCTTAATTTCGTGAATCATTATTTTCACTTCTTTGCCAGTTACTTTTTTCAATTCGTATTCTAACTGAGTGATGTCTTTACCGGATTTACCAATAATCACACCTGGTCTTGATGTATGAATTGTAATTCTTAACTGTTTAGCAGTTCTGTCTATAATAATTCTGGAAATACCCGCATTCTTTTTTCTGTTACGGACATAATTCCTAACTTTTATATCTTCACCTAATTTCTCTGCATAATTAATATCTTCATACCAATTAGCATCCCAACCACGTGTGATACCTAATCTTAAACCTACTGGATTAGTTTTCTGACCCAAGACTTACTCCTTTACATTGTTTGAATTATTTCCATCTGAAACAACTATAGTTAAATGGTTGCTTCTTTTTCTTATTCTAAATGCTCTTCCCATTGGAGCGGGCATAATTCTTTTAATAACTGGACCTACGTCAACTTTAACTTCTTTTATAAAATATTCATCTTCGTTGGTATGTTCACCAGCTTCTCTAACCTTATTTTTAAGATTCGATATTGCTGATTTCAATGTCAACTCTGCAATTGCTGCTGCAGCTTTAGGATGAAAATGCAATATTCCGAGAGCTTCTGCTATTTTTTTTCCTCGTATCATATCAATTACCAGTCTCATTTTAACTGGTGATGATGGTATATGTTTTTTAATTGCTCTTGCTTCCATTACTTATTCTCCTTATCTCTTACCATCTTTTCTGTTTCCAGCGTGACCACGATAAATTCGGGTTGGAGCAAATTCTCCTAATTTGTGTCCTACTAAGTTTTCGGTAACATATACTGGAATGAAATTCTTTCCATTATGAACAGCGATTGTGTGCCCCACAAATTCAGGCATTATTGTTGATGCTCTCGACCATGTCTTAATTACTTGTTTCTTCTTAGAGTCGTTTAAAACATCTATTTTTTTAAGTAATTTATGATGGACAAATACACCTTTTTTTAATGATCTTGACATTTATCTTACCTTATTTTCTTCTTCGAACAATATATTGACTTGACGACTTCTTAGGTTTCCTTGTTTTCAAACCTTTTGCGTATTTACCCCAAGGTGACTCTGGATGCTGACGTCCACCGCCAGATTTAGATGCACCTTCACCACCACCCATTGGGTGATCTACTGCGTTCATTGCCATACCACGAGTTTGTGGGCGGACACCTTTCCAACGTAATCTTCCTGCTTTGCCCCATAGTATATTATTATGGTCTGCATTGCTCACTTTGCCAATTGTTGCATAACAATTTGCATTAATCATTCTAATTTCACCTGATGGCATTTTTACGTGTGCGTATTTGCCATCAACTGCAAGTAATTGGCATTGCGTGCCGGCACTTCTTGCAATTTGACCACCTTTGCCTGGCTTCATTTCGATATTGTGAATAAACAAACCTATTGGTATATTTTTCAACGGTAAAGCATTTCCTTCTTTAAATTCAGCTGTTGGTGATGCTACGATCACTTCGCCAACTTTAAGACCATCTGGAGATAAGATATATCTTATTTCTCCATCTTCATATTTTACTAATGCTATGCGGCCGCTTCTGTTTGGATCGTATTCGATTGTCAATACAGTTGCTGGCATATCATATTTATTTCTCTTAAAGTCAATAATACGGTACATTCTCTTATGACGACCACCACGGTGACGTGAAGTAATGCGACCAGTATTGTTTCTACCACCAGATTGCTTTAAAGGAACAAGCAATTTCTTGTAAGGTTTTTTAGCTGTGATTTCAGCGAAATCTGCAACTGAATAAAATCTTGTTCCTGGTGTTATCGGTTTTAAATTTCTAATTCCCATTTTCTTCTCTCTTAATCTTCTTGTCCACCAGATACGATTTCGATTGTATATCCTTCTTGTAAAGTAATATACGCTTTCTTACGCATTGCGGTTTTACCCTTTTGCAAACCCTTACGAGTATGGCGGAGTTTAATCTTACCTTTCATTCGTAAAGTTCTAACACTTTCCACTTTGACTTCGTATAATTCTTCGACTGCTTTTTTAATTTCAATTTTGTTAGCAGTTGGAACTACCTCAAAAGCATATTGGCGCTGGGAACCCATTTCCATTGCTTTTTCTGATATTATTGGTTTTTTAATTATTCCTATCATTTATTCCTCCTACAACAAAACTTCTTCAATTTTGGAAATTGCATTTTTGAGAATTACAACATTTTTATGCGTCATAATATCATAAGCTGATATTTTTTCTGCTGGAAATACATCTACTTTAGGAATATTTCTTGCAGACAAATAAAAATGTTTGTCCATATCGTTAGTTAAAATCAATGTTGATTGTCCGTCCATTTTCAAATTCTTCAGTAAGTTCATCACTTCACTTGTTTTGAAATTATTCAGCTCGAATTCGGACAAAACTTTGATATTCAATTCCGTAGCTCTGATTGAAAATGCTGATTTTTTAGCTAATCTTTTAACTTTTATTGGCACTTTCAAGTTATATCCGTGTGGTTTTGGTCCGTGAACCGCACCACCACCTACCCAAAGTGGAGAACGAGTGGAACCAGCTCTTGCTGTTCCTCTACCTTTTTGTTTCCAAGGTTTTTTACCACCACCTGATACTTCGGATCTATCTTTGGATTTATGAGTTCCTTGTCTTTGATGAGCTAAATAAGCAACCACTGATTGATGTATAGCATATTCATTTGGAACTATCCCAAAAACGCTATCACTTAACTCAACTTGTCCTACTACTTCACCAGATTTATTATATAAGTCTACTTGCATTTTCCTATCCCTTAATTATTTCTAATAAACCATTCTTTCCGCCAGGAACACTACCTTTTACTAATAGTAAGTTTTGGTCTGGGAAGATTTCAACGATTTCTAAATTACGAACGCTGATTCTTTTATTTCCCATCTGACCTCCCATTCTTAAGCCTTTTAATACTCTAGATGGATACGATGATGAACCAATTGAGCCTGGATGTCTTGCTCTATCGGATTGCCCGTGAGTAGTCATACCAATACCTCCAAAATGATGGCGTTTAACAACACCTTGGAAGCCGTGTCCCTTAGATGTTCCAGATATTTTTACCTTGTCGCCTTTAGTGAAAGTTTCTACTGTTAGAGTATCGCCAATCTTTAAATCGCCTTCTAATTCTCTAAATTCTTTCATTAATTTTTGCGGCTTTATATTATTCTTTTTAAATTGACCCAATACAGGTTTTATCAATTTTTTTTCGGCAGTTTCCTCGAATCCAACCAACACCGACTTATAGCCATCGCTTTCTTCAGTCTTTAACCTAACTACTGGGCAAGGACCTGCAACTATCATAGTTACGGGAACTTGTCTTCCGTCTTCGGTGTATAATGTCGTCATACCTACTTTTCTGCCAAGTATTGCTGCTTTCATTTTTTTCCTTAAACTTTGACTTCTACATCCACACCTGCCGGCAATTCCAGCCTCATCAGTGCATCGATAGTCTTTTGTGAATGATTGAATATATCAATTAATCTTTTATGAGTTAATAATTCAAACTGTTCTCTTGACTTTTTATCAACGTGAGGCGAACGATTTACTGTATAAATTTGTCGTCTCGTTGGCAAAGGCACGGGTCCTACAACTAATGCCCCTGTTTGCTTCAATGTGGTCACAATCTTTTCGCTACTCTTGTCGATTAAATTATGATCATAAGATTTCAGTTTTATTCTTATTTTTTGTTGCATTTTAATTTTCTTCTTTATTCAATAATTTTGGTAACAACGCCTGCACCTACTGTACGTCCACCTTCGCGAACTGCAAAGCGTAGTCCATCTTCCATTGCAATTTGTGTTATCAATTCGACATTTATAGCATCTAAGTTATCACCAGGCATAACCATTTCTACGCCTTCAGGCATCGAGATTGAACCAGTTACGTCAGTTGTTCTGAAATAGAATTGTGGTCTATATCCATTAAAGAATGGAGTGTGACGGCCACCTTCTTCTTTCTTCAACACGTAAATTTGTGCTGTAAATTTGTGGTGAGGTGTAATTGAACCAGGTTTGGAAATTACCATTCCTCTTTCAATTTCTTTCTTATCCACACCGCGTAACAATAAACCAACGTTATCGCCAGCAAAACCTTCATCTAATAATTTACGGAACATTTCAACGCCTGTACAAGTTGATTTCTTGTGCAATCCAAATCCAACGATTTCTACTTCTTCACTAACATGGATTTTACCTCTTTCAATTCTACCTGTTCCAACTGTTCCACGACCTGTAATTGAGAACACATCTTCAACAGGCATCAAGAATGGTTTATCAACATCTCTTTCTGGAGTTGGGATATAAGTATCAACTGCTTCCATTAATTCATAAACGCAAGCTAATCTTGTATCTTCAGCTGTAACTGTACTATCAGAACCAGCGTCTAATGCGTGCAAAGCGGAACCACGAACTATCGGAATATCGTCTCCTGGATAATTATACATTGACAATATTTCACGAATTTCCATTTCTACTAAGTCTAATAATTCTGGATCAGCTGCATCTACTTTATTCATAAATACAATGATACGTGGCACACCAACTTGGCGAGCCAATAAGATATGTTCACGAGTTTGTGGCATAGGTCCGTCAGTTGCAGCTACTACTAATATAGCACCGTCCATTTGAGCAGCACCAGTGATCATATTTTTGATATAATCAGCGTGACCTGGGCAATCAACGTGTGCATAGTGACGATTATCTGTTTCATACTCAACGTGAGCAGTTGCAATCGTTATTCCACGTGCTTTTTCTTCTGGTGCATTATCGATTGAATCGAATGTTCTTACTTCGCCTTTTGAGAATTTTTTATACAAGCCCATTGTAATGGCTGCTGTTAATGTAGTCTTACCATGATCAACGTGACCAATTGTACCAACATTAACGTGTGGCTTATTTCTTAGAAATACTTCTTTTGCCATAATAAACTCCTAATTATTTTATTGTTTATATATTTTTTATTTTCTAGTTATTCTTTTAAATTTTATTTTCTAAATATAAATTTAATTTTTAAAAATCAACTTCTTAAGTTACTAAGTCTCATATATTTCTATATTCGACTGTAGTGTGAAAATGTCATTGTGTAACTTGCCCTTCCTTGCGATAGCGAACGAAGCGCTGTTACATAACCAAACAAATTAGACAATGGCGATTGTCCATCAATTATCTGCAAACTACCCTTAGCATCGAGTGAATTTATGCGTCCTTTCCTTGAATTCAAATCTGAAATAATATCTCCAACATACTGTTCGGGAGAGACAATTTCAACTTTGAAAATTGGTTCTAACATCACTGTTCCAACTTTCCTTAATGCTTCTTTTACTGCATTAGATGCCGCAATTTTTGTTCCTAATTCGGTTGTTAAATTCTCGATATATTCCACATCTAATAGTTTAACTTTGACATCTACAAGCGGGAATCCTTGCATTCCCATTTGCAACGAATCTTTTAAACCATTTAAAGCAGATTCCAAAATCAGCTTATGAATTTTAGCATTCGACACTTCATTCACAACTTCGCTACCTGCATTATTCTCATTTGGTTCAAGTGATATTTTTACAAAACCTGTTTGATTCTTTCCGCCGTGCGACTTTTCGTAACGATATTCTTCAATAACTTGGCTAATAATTGTTTCGCGATAAGATACTTGAGGTTTACCGGAACGAGCGTCTAAATTATGCTCTCGCTTCAGTCTATCAACTGCTATTTCCAATTGCAATTCGCCTACACCACTAATAATAATTTGTCCGCTTTCTTCATCAAATTTAAAACGAAAAGTTGGATCTTCGTCCATAAACTTGCCCAAAGCCACAAGAAGTTTATCTTGGTCGGCTAATGTGCGTGCTTCGAGCGACATATCAATCATTGGCTCTAAAAATCTAATCTTATCATAAACAATCATATTATCTATGCAAAGAGTATCTCCGGTCGAGGTAAATTTCATTTGTGGAATTGCAATAATTTCACCTGAATATGCTTCGGGAATTTCTTCTCTTTTATTGGAATAAACCCTGAAAATTTTACTCAATTTCTCTTTTTTGAATAAGGAAGCATTTTCTACAGCTTGCCCTACTTTTAAAATTCCTGAATAAATTCTTACAAAATTCAATCTTCCTAAATATGGATCGCTAATAACTTTAAACGACAACGCAGTTAATGATTGTTCATCATTCAAATCTACATTTATCATTTTATCGTGGTCTTTAGCTTCATATCCAATTACAGACGATATATCGGCAGGCGAAGGTAAATAATCAATTACTCCATCAATGAGAGGTTGTACTCCCACATTTTTGAGAGAAGAGCCGCAAAAAACAGGCACACATTTATTAGATAGTGTTCCTTTCCTTAATGCAACCTTGATTTCATCTTCGGAGAATTCCTCGCCTAAAAGATATTTATCAAGTAAATTGTCATCAAGTTCTGCAACTTTTTCAAGCATAGTCGAGCGACTTGTATTTGTTAATTCGTTATATTTTTCTGGTATTGTTGAAATTTCATATTCTGCGCCATATTTTCCCGGATCAAAGAAGTAAGCCTTCATTTTGATGAGATCGATGATGCCTTCGAAGTTTTCTTCGGCACCCATCGGAATTTGAATTGCAATGGGGTTTGCAGATAGTTTCTCTCTAATCATAGAAAGAACCCGGTTGAAGTTAGCACCCATTCTATCGAGCTTATTCACATACGCTATGCGTGGAACTTTAAACTCGTCAGCTTGGCGCCATACTCTTTCTGATTGTGGTTCAACACCACCAACAGCGCAAAATACTGCAATTGCCCCATCGAGGACCCTTAGCGAACGTTGAACTTCACTTGTGAAGTCGACGTGCCCGGGCGTATCGATTATATTAATTTGATAGCCGTTCCAAAATGTAGTTACAGCAGCGGATTGGATTGTTATTCCTCTTTCTCGCTCCTGCTCCATATAATCCATAAATGCTGTGCCTTCGTCCACTTCTCCAATTCTATGAAGATAACCAGAATAAAATAAAATTCGTTCGGTTGTGGTTGTTTTACCAGCATCAATGTGAGCCATAACACCGATATTTCGTATGTTTGGTATTGGAACTGCTCTCGCCATTGCTCTAATTTCTAATTTTCAAAGAACACATCGATATTACCAGCGGAAGTGTGCAAATGCTTTGTTAGCTTCAGCCATTCTGTGAATATCTTCTTTTTTCTTGAAAGCCGAGCCTTCACCTTTGGAAGCCGAAATAATTTCGGATGCCAATTTACCTGCGATTGTTTTTTCCTTGCGGGCACGTGAATAATTACGCAACCAACGCAATGACAAAGCAATTCGACGATTTTCTTTTACTTCTACTGGCACTTGATAAGTAGCACCACCTACTCTTCTTGAACGAACTTCGATAACTGGAGAAATATTGGAAATTGCCTTTTTGAATATTTCTAATGGCTCTTCTTTCAATTTTTCTGCAATTATATCAAAAGCATCGTAAATGATTCTGGTTGATGTGCTTTTTTTGCCTTGTAACATCATATAATTGATTAACTTTGATACCATAATATCATTATATCTGGAATCCGGAGTTATTCTTCTTATTTCTGCTCTTTTCTTTCTCATTGTTTGCTTACCACTTTAATTATTTTTTACCTTTAACTGGAGCTGCTACTTTTCTCTTCTTGGAACCGTATTTGGATCTTCCTTGTTTACGCTTATCCACACCTTGAGTGTCTGCTGTTCCTCTAACAATATGGTATTTTACGCCCGGCAAGTCTTTTACTCTACCACCGCGTACAAACACAATTGAGTGCTCTTGCAAA
This sequence comes from Chloroherpeton thalassium, assembly GCA_020720105.1. Taxonomy (GTDB): domain Bacteria; phylum Bacteroidota; class Ignavibacteria; order Kapaibacteriales; family UBA2268; genus GWF2-33-9. The sequence continues at coordinate 1,348 of DYPF01000009.1, read as the reverse complement.
TTATGTCCTTCTCCAGGAATATATGCAATAACCTCAATTTTAGTTGACAATCTAACCTTAGCTACTTTACGCAAGGCAGAGTTTGGTTTCTTTGGCGTTGTTGTATACACTCTTGTACACACACCTCTCCTTTGTGGAGATGAATCCAATGCTGGCGACTTGCTTTTATATACAGGTCTTCGTCTTCCTTTTCTTACTAACTGACTAATTGTCGGCACAATTACTCCTATAATGCTATAAATTTAAATTATGTCTCCGATAGAGCTTACAAAATTATAAAAACTTTTCCACATAGCAAAATTTTCTTTGCTTTTTTTCTTAATTTTCTGTTTTTTTTAGAAAATATTTTAAAAATCGGAAATTTTTATAATAGTTTTCGTAAACTATCCATCGAAAACATCAGTTTTCTAATTCTATTTTTAAATCAGACTACAAAATTACAAAAAATAACAATACAAACAATCAATTTATGTTAATAAAATGAAAATACTTTTCTAATTCCGTCCTGAAATCTAATAATCACAGAATATTTTTTACCTCTGGAATATGATTATTAGCAAAATACATTTCAATCCTACAAATTCCTTACAATAATTACAACATTAATAATTTTAATAATAATTTTTATAATAATTTTTATAATAATTTTAATACTAAATATGAATTGCTCAAAGTTGGTATAGGACCAGGATTAATAATCCAAATAATTTTGTAATTTTGTAGAATTAAAAAACGAAGTAGTATGTTAAATCTAAATTATTTAAGCAACTCTACCGGAGAACAAATTGCAGTTGTTATCCCAATCGATGAATTTAAAAAAATCGAAGAATTCATCGACCAATTTGAAGATATTCAAGAATATCAAAAGGCAAAAAAAGAGAATTTAGGAACAGTTAGCTTTGATGAAGCATTTTATGAAATTGAAGGTAAATAGTTGTGTATAAAATTATTATTGACAAGTATGCGATCCGTCAGTTAAAAATATTACCTGCTAATGAAATAACGAAAATTAAAGCTAAAATCATTGAACTAAGCCATAATCCAAGACCAAATGGTTATATAAAGCTGAAAGGAGTCGAAGCATATAGAGTTAGGTTAGGTGATTATAGAATTATATATGAAATAAATGATGAAAAAGTGATTGTAACTGTTATCGCTATTGCTCATAGAAGAGAAATTTACAAATAATCCCGTCTCCTGCTCTGACCCAACGGGTGTAGCACCCGAGAAGGAGAAAGGTGGCGGGAATAATTATCCAAATAATTTTGTAATTTTGTAGAATTAAAAATGGAAAAATATGCCAACAATCTCAATGTTTTATGGAATAATCGTGTATTTGTATATGTTT
>DYPF01000508.1 GCA_020720105.1 Chloroherpeton thalassium | reverse complement strand
GTATTTCTTTCGAATTTGAGCAAATGGTTTTTGATAGTTTTGGATCTTTAGCAACTACTAGATTATATGAACAACCATCATTTAGTAGATTTGATATTGCACATTTATTAAGCGGCGCATCTACTGCATCTCAACTTATGTGGAGAAGAACAAATGATTCAAATAAAATCTTAATTCACTCTGCTGATGAGTTGTTTAATAGAATGCCTAATGGAAATAAGGCAGGAGATAGAAATATGAATGGTTCCGGTAGCGGTTATCCTATTTCAAATATGAAAATGTCTAGAACTGGACCAAATGGGCTCGAAACAAAAATAAATGGACGATATGAGAATGGCCCAACATATCCAGGTATTGCTTGGAATTCATCGTATAATGATAATGCCGACGATGTTGGTTCTGTTGGCACATATTTAAATAGGCGTCAAATTGTTTATTGGGAAATTAATAATCATGTTTCGTCGGACCAATGGTTTCACGGTAGAGTGTTATCTTTAGGTGATGGTAGTGGTCCTTATGATTCTCAAAGCCGTAAAGATGTAGAAATTTATTTTAGAGAGAGAGTACCACAATGATAAAAAAACAATTTCAATATGCAATTGATTGGGTTTGCCAATTGGATGCAACTATATTAGGTGATACGTATGAATCAATTCAATGGAAAAATAAAATAATGTATTCAGAAGATGAATTAATTAATATTTACAATAAAAAGAAATATGAACATATTGTTTGGAAAGAAATGATTTCTTTTCGTAATATGTTATTGTTAGATTCTGATTGGACACAGACTCGTGATGTAATTCTTTTAAATGACAATGAATGGAAGTTATATCGTCAAATATTACGAGATATAACTGAAAATTATGATCCAATTATTGAAGAAGTTATTTGGCCAATTAAACCAAAAGTAAAAGCTAAATTTCCAAAACCAGAATAAGTTAAATTAAAAAAAATTTTTATCAGCTTCCTTTATAAATAAATTATAAAATAAAATAAAGGAATTGCTATGGAAACGTTGAAAACTATGAAAGTAAGTGAAAAAGGTATTAATTTAATCAAGAGATTTGAAGGATTGATTTTAAAACCTTATCTGTGTCCTGCAAAAATACCTACAATTGGGTACGGTAATACTTT
>DYPF01000507.1 GCA_020720105.1 Chloroherpeton thalassium | reverse complement strand
CCAAAAAATCAAGATTGTAAACACTTTTCATTGCTTCATTTGCTTGTTCTGCAAAGTGCTCAGGTAAAGTTAATTCAAAATTATTTTGTTTCGGATTTTTAAGGTGATATTCATAAGCATTTGCTTTCACTTGGTTTAGTAAAACCGCTCTACTCCAAGCAAGTTTTTGGGTTGCAATTATATAATATTGTCGTTCATTTATATCTTTAATTTTATTCATTATCAAAATATTATGGCTCCAAGGTACATTTAGAGCGAGTTCAAACAATTCTCTATTTTCACAATATTCCAAATAGAATTGTCGCATATACCATAGATTAGTGGAAGAATATCCTTCCATTCCGTCATATATTTTGTTAATGTCTTTCGATAATTTTTCTACGACAGATTTACCCCAACCAAATTTAGTTTGTCTATCAACAATCATCTTGCCGATGTCATAATTTTGATGTATTTGATGATAATTTACAGATTTATACGCTTCTATTCTGGCGTTATTAATCCTCTGAACTATTTCGTCAAATAATTCATTATATTTATATTGGTCTAACTCATTCATTTTGATATTTTTATCAAATCTCCAACAGCTGTTGGAGAAATTGGCACAAATCAGTATTTCTTAATTTTTGCAAATCTATTTATATTTTTGTAATTATTTCAACTCTATTATTGTCAGGGTCAAGAATTACGAATTCGTAGTAACCGTCTCCTGTTATTCTTGGCAAATTTAATATTTTAACCCCGTCGGCTTGAAATTGTTTTGCTTTATTATCAACTTCTTGCTTTGATTTCACCTCAAATGCTAAATGAATAATTCCTTTGTATTGTTTTAATTCCGTATCGTTCATATTTGCAGGAATGTTTGGCATTGTCATAATTTCTAATCTCGCACCTGAATTAAATGAGATAAAATAACTTTGAAATTTTTTTTGAACATTCGTATATTTTTTACTTGGCTCTCCGCTAAAATATTTAATATAAAATTCTTTTAATAGTTCTAAATTGTCCGTCCAAATTGCAATATGTTCTAACTTCATATTATTTAGTTGGTTATCAAGTAAATTAGTTGGCCGTTTTTATGAACCAACCGAATAGCTCGGGAGCATTACTGCTCCGTTGCCTTCTAAGAACCGTGCAAG
>DYPF01000163.1 GCA_020720105.1 Chloroherpeton thalassium | reverse complement strand
CATACAATGAAACATTCGGATTGCTTGACCTTTGACGAAGAAAGAAGAACGACCGATAACAGCAGCTACCCAAAAGTGGCGGTTCTGCGGTTAAATCAAGCTTTGTGCTTCTATCAAAGTTTCTGCTTGGTTGACAGTGAATCGCTTCGAAATCGCCACTCGCAAGCTAAACAAAATATTTACAATAGATTTATTTGCACTATGAAAGTAAGTTGTACCCGATTTTCATAAAATAATCAAAGTTCTTCCTATTTTTTTAATGATTTTCGCATTTTGTCTATTTCTTCTTGGAGTGCTTCATTATTATGACCTTGGTGAATTAGCTGAAAAGTAGCAAGTGAGTATTGCCATGATGATTTTTCGATTTCTTTATTAATCTTTATTTTCAATTTCAGCTCTTGATTTAAAGTATAAAATATTGGCAATTCCTTTGTAAAATCAATAATTAATTCGCCATAAGAATTGATTATCGAAGTTGTTTCTATATCTAATTCGCTATTTTCAATCGCATAAAATCCTTTGCCTGTTTTTACAAATGTTATCAATACATTGTTTAATGAATCAGTTCTGTGAATTTCCTTAACTTTGAATAAAGAGGTTTGACTTAAAATTGCTGGCGGGAATGAATTTTCGGAGAGAGTATCAGTAGACCTCACTAAAAAAGTTGCATTTTCGCGTTTGCAAGTTTCTGCCAACGGAAAGAATAAATAAGGAGCAAAAGTGCCACCTGCCGCTGTAATCGCATAGTCAGGATTTAAGTGCTTGGCTTGAATACGATTACCCAAAGAATCAATTACAAGTAAAATCAATTTCTCGGAAAATGGTGAGAAGGTTCGCAAAGTTGAGTCTTGGGGCTTGCCAACAATCCATTCCACAATGCTTAACGTTTTAAATGAAATAATCAAATGATAATTATGCAATGAATCTATTTTATCAACAATAACTTTCATTTCTTCGGAACGTTTTCTAAAAAAAGGCTCGTCCAAATCTGCAATTATACTATCCAATACATCTACTCTATAAATCAAAGTATCTTTTATATTGAATTTATATTTAAAGCAAGCTGTGTCAATCTTTGCAACAATACTTGAATCTGTAATTTGAATGGGATTTACGATGTTGGTTGAATCTAAAAATTTCGCATCAATTGGAGATGTTGCAAGGGCTAATATTGCTAAAATTATAATTTTATTGATAGTTTTCATTTTTTCTAATTCTGTTTAATTAATTATAGGTTTATTTATTTTATGTTTTGGTCGAATTCAATAATAATAATTCTAACATCACATTCTGGACAAGTGCTAAGTAATTTATCTTCAATCTTTTCAGATATATTTTTTGTTATAGTAATTCTATCAGGAAAAGTAAATTGACTTTTAATAGTCGAAATGGCTTGTTGGAATCTACTTTCAGCAAGTGATTCGAAAGCTATTTTATCAAAAGATTTCTCGGTAATTGTTTTTTTCTTTACTTTTTTAGTAATTTCTTTTTCAAATTGATTTCTGCTATCAGACACATTAATCTCGAATTCTATTTTAACGCTACGGTTAAATCTCATTTTTAGGTTCAAATCTTTAATTAAATCTGAAGTATTTGCGTTTATTTTATCACTGCCACTTTGAAATAAGTCAAGAGCCAAGGCAGTAGATTGCTTCTCCAACTTAATCGCTTGATAATCTTGGTTAATTTCTATATATTTATCGGCTTTAGGTGTTTTTAAGATATAAGAAGTAGGGAAAATGGAATTAGAATTAAGCCTAACATTATATTCTACATCAGTTTGGAGAATTTGTTCAAAGTTTCCTGTTAGCGAATTTGAGCTAATCTTGAAGAATTTTCCCGAAGGATCTTCAAAACGAATTTCCACTTGCATTGGATTGCCTGAGTAAAAATCCGTAATTTTGCCTTTTACAAGAACTTGTGCCGATTTATTTATTATTTGAGCATCCATTCGAACAGTAGAATATGAGAAAAAAGCAAAAAAAAGAGCAATTTGAATTAAGATTTTCATTATTTCTGAATATTTATTTTTACTTTTTATTATAACGTTTTAGTTTATTCTTTAATTTCGTAATTATTCATTTTATCATTTTTTAAAATTTAATCAAAATCTAAGATTTGAAGACAATATCAAAATATATATTAAGATTTCTAATAATACTATTATTCCAAATAAGTTTGCTTATAGCAGATGATATTGGAAGAATATATTCGGTAGATTATCCAAATGGCACAAAAATCAATTTGGGTCCTGTTTATGTTGGCGATGCAATAAATTCTCGATTTGTAGTTGAGAACTTGTCTGACCAAACATATCAGATATATGAAGTTAAGCCAACTTATGGTATTTTTCGTAGCCCAATTGAATTAATTGCAGACGAATTCCTAAGCTACCGCACTCTGAACACTAATTTCCCAATTTATGTATCAGGAAAAAGCAAAATCAATATTGAAGTTCAATACAAAGCAGATAGCAATCTAACGGTTTATCCTTTGGGTTGGTATAATGCCGACTTACTTATTGGTATGTCTGCCGAACCAGATACAAATGTGGTTTTGGATAAAAAGTTTAATTTACTAACTAAAAAGAGCAAATTATATATAGATGGATATGATGATAGAATTATATTCGACTCCACTTATATTAATCCTCCAATACCACAAGTAAAAGACTGGAAATTTAAAAGTATATTTAAAGATTCTTTGCAAGTAACTAATCAAAATTTCACTTTATCCACTGCAAAAATTGCAGATAATGAATTTTTCCCTGAGTTTTTTGAAATTAATCCGCTTTTCCTTAAAAAATATGATGCTTTGAATTTGCGAATTGGTTATAAACCAAGAAATATTGGTATCGATTCCGGAAGAATTGAAATGCACTATTTGAAGAATGGCAATGATGAATTTGCGGCGGTTAATATTATTGGAATTGGTGTTCAACAAAAATTACAGTTGATTAATTCTAATTATAATTTTTATTCAGACACACTGTTTTTGGGAAATATTCCAGCAAATAAAGATGTTTTGATAAGTTTGGATATTCTAAATGCAAGTAACTTTGCAATAAATAATATTTCAGAAAAATTGATAAATCAAAATCCAGACTATGTGAAAGTTGATTTTGAAATAATATCAAAAATGCAAAAATCGACTAAATATATAGATTCTGGACTAACTGAAAGTGTAGAATTAAGGGTTAATGTGCAAGACCGAGGCAATTTTGAATTAAAATATGTAATTGAAAGTGATATCGAAAATAGATTTCTTTTTGTTCCACAGAATGCAAAATATAAGATTATAACAATCATAGGGCGAGCAGTAGAACCAAAAATTCAAGTTTCTAACGACATAGTAGATTTCGAGAAAGTCTATCTGTATTTGCCATATTGCCAATCTCGCAAAGACACAAGCATAAGGATTCGTAATATTGGAAATGATACTTTACGAATTAATAAAGTTGAATTAGTTTTACAAAAACCACAACCTGCATTTGCTTGCCTGAATAATGAATTAACTATAAATCCAAACGAAAGTGCTGAAATTCAACTAACATTCGAACCCACATCTCCACAATTCTATTCAACAGATTTGATTTTACATAATAATTCATCAACTCCAAATTACACTTTGTCCTTAGTCGGTACATCAATAACTCCTGCAGTTGCTAAGTTGAGTATCGATACTTTCCGTATTCGTCCGGGGTCTGTATTACTTATTCCAATCAAAACCGATTCAAATATCGTATTTGCTAATAATTTTTCGGATACTTTGTACTATAATCGTTCAATTTTACATTATGTTGGTTACGAAGTTGAAAATACTGCTTCTCGGCAGCCTCTTGATTTTTTGAATATAACCGAAAGTTTAGATGGCAAATTGGCGATAAATATCAGAAAACCAAACAAGACAAACTTTCTACTTAATGAAAACTTAATTATTCTCAAATTCAATACTTTTCTTGGAAATTCTCCGAGCACAAGTATTAGTTTTAGCAATCCCCAGCTTGGCAATGAATATTGCGAGAAAAGTTTGAACTTAATAAAAGATAATATTATTAATGGTACTGTAATTCTGGATTCAATCTGTGGAATTGACCTAAAAGCATATCCAATTCTTGTTCAATCAATAAATTACAAAAATGATAAGATTGAATTTCATTACGAAATTCTTTCTAAAACTAATTTGTCATATCAAATCTATGATGCAATCGGAAATCTAATTTATTCAAAAAATGAAGTTGAATACGAACCAAATTCATATTCTGATATAATCAATATTGATTATTTATCTAAGAGCATATATTTTATTGTACTTAAGGTTAATAATAATTATTCTACAATCAAATTTATCAACTTAAATTAATATCTAAATTGAAATTATGGCTTAACATATTAACCTTATTCGTTATCGCTGGAAATTTTGCCTTCACACAGGGTTTTGATTGGCAATATCATTCACGATTACCCTATAAAATACCAAATAAATTTATTGGCTTGCAAGGGGGGATTTCGCAAAATACAGTTGTTGGCGAGTTTGGTTTTGCTGAAGATTATATAAAATGTTGCAATTACGAATCAGGCAAAGGCAATTCAATTGCGTTTTCGGTGATTGGGGAATATTGGTTGCAAGGAAATTTATCAATAGCTGGAAGTATTGGAATAATATCTACAAGTTCGAGTTTTTCAAAGTCAGTACAAGTTCCCCGTTCAAATGGCGTTCAGGATTGGATAGCAGTATATCGTTATGATATGAATGAAGTACGCAATTACCTCGAAATCTCTCCACAAGTAAAGTACAGATTAGGTTGGAAATATTTATCTGCAACTGCAAAACTTTCTTCATTATTTTTATTAAGTAATGCTTCTGAGCATTCAGAAATGATAAAAAGTCCTGATTTTGAATATTTTATTGACGGCAGTAAGAAACGAGAAATAATTGATGCGGTGGCTCCGGATTATCATATTTTTATAATTGAACCTTATTTAGGATTGAGTTACGACCAACCAATTGCGTTGAGCTATTATGCTTCAATTAATGTCGGTTCGACAATTCCAATAATGAGTGCAGTAAGCAAACAGAATTATCGTGAATGGAAAGCATCAATTTCAATTTCAGTTTATAGAGCATTAATTAAATGCAAATAAAAAATAAAAAACAATCCAAAAACAAACCAATCTAAAACATATCTTTTACAACAACTTACACAATATTACAAAAGAGTAAAATTAATAAATAGTTTAACTTATTTTTGTATTTATTTGTATTTTTTATGTATTTTTGTATTTTATTTGTATTTCAAAAAGGAAGCAAATGTTATGAAAATTACACTAAGACAAAAATTACTATCAGATGGACGCAAAACTTTAATCTTAGATTTTTATGATAGAGGTCGACGATGGAATGAAACCTTAGGTTTATACATTGAACCAGAAAAGCCCAAAACTGATAGAGTAAAGCAATATCAACTGAATAAGATTAATGCAGAAATCCAAAAGCGGAATAATGAAACCCTTGTAATAGCACAAGCCAAATTAAGTGAAAGGCACTCAAATATTTTGAGAGGTGAAAACAACATTCCAATTAAGAAGCAAGCAAATCTTGATTTTATTGAATTTGCCAAGAGCCAAGTTGAAAACAAATCAAAAAACACAAATCGATCGTATAGTTTTATAATTCAGAGTTTAGTCGATTTTGGTGGAAGAGTAATCCCATTTAATAAAATTACCAAATCTTTCATATTGAAATATTTAGATTTTTTAAAAGAGAAGCAATTTCAAGATAATTCAAGGCACTACTACGTCGCATTTCTGAAAAGGATTTTGCAAATTGCTAAAAGAAAAAAGTTAATTACATCGAGCATCTTTGATGAATTAGAGCCAAAT
>DYPF01000162.1 GCA_020720105.1 Chloroherpeton thalassium | reverse complement strand
CTCTTTGAGAGGGGACGAAAGGGGGAGGCTCTTATAAAACATCTCGTCCTCACCTCCCTGCCCACCTCTCCAAAAATGGAGAGGTGGGAGTAGAGGATTGAGGAAAAATAAAGTCCCTCTCCAGAATGGAGAGGGATTTAGGGTGAGGACAAAAAGGTGGGCAAGGGGGAGGCAAACTTCCTGAGGAGTCGTAAAAGAGGGGGAATATTGGTGAGGAACATAAAATTAGAAATAAATAAAATAATATATACAATGAATAAAAAATTAAAATTAATATCCCTCTTTGCGATTGTTTTTGCATTCGCTATTTCTTGTTCTACCAATCAATATCAAATAGAAGCGAAGGTAGATTCTCTTACTATTGCCACATTTAATATTGAATGGTTGGGTGATGGAATTGATGATAAAAAGGATAGGAGCGAGGTTGATTACCAAAATGTTGCTAAAGTTATAAGTATGACCAATGCCGATATAATTGCTGTGCAGGAAATTGAAAATGGAATGGCACTTCAGCGAGTTCTCAAATTTTTGCCTAATTACACTTTCTCGATACCCGAAACAGATTATCCGCAAAATGTAGCTTATATTTATAGTAAAAATATTGAATTTAAGTTGATTGGTGAATACGAAAATTTGGCAGTAAAAAAGAAACGCACTCGTCCGGGCTACTTAGCTTACGTTAAGAAAGGAAACTTTGATTTTTATATGATGAATGTACATTTAAAATCAACATCTCGCTATGATAGCACAGAGGAATTGCGTCAAGAGAGTTTTATTTTACGAAATGAACAATCAATTGTTTTGAATAATTGGATAGATTCGGTAATGTCTGTTGAAAAAGAACGTGATTTTATCATTCTGGGTGACTTTAATGATAATCCAACGCGTGGTCAGAAATCATACATCAAGGATTTATCCCGAAATATTAAATTGCAATTTTTAACTGCAGATGTGAAAAGTTGCAAAAATCCAAATTGGGATAATATTGATCATATTATTGTTAGTCTTTCGGCTCATAAAAGATTAAACACTACTTCGGTTACTAATATTAATTTTTATCAAGCATTAGGAACTGAATTTGCAAAGAGCATTTCGGACCATTGTCCAGTTGTTGCAACATTTGAGATTAGTTCATCTGATAATGATTAGTAATTGAAAAAATTTGCAAAAATAAATATGATTAATTTCAAAAAACTTTTCTAAAAATTCAAAAAAAATTCATAAATTTGAATTTATGAAATATTACATTTTAATATTGGAGAAATTATGTATTCAAAAATTCAAGAAATATTAGGCGACAAAACCGAATATTTATTAGGATTTAATAATCCAAAAATTAGCAAAGATTTATTGCACAAACCATCACCAACATTTGTTGATGATATTTTCATAAATTCTGATAGAAATTCACGAGTTTTGGGAAATTTGCAATGGATTTTTAATGCAGGCAGATTAGCAGGAACTGGTTATGTATCAATTCTGCCAGTGGATCAAGGAATTGAACATTCGGCAGGTTCAAGTTTTGCGAAAAATCCATTATATTTTGACCCCGAAAATATTGTGAAATTGGCTATCGAAGGTAGCTGCAATGCTGTTACTTCTACTTTTGGTGTGTTGGGAATTGTTGCACGTAAATACGCCCACAAAATTCCATTTATTGTAAAAATTAATCACAATGAACTCTTAACTTATCCAAACAAATTTGACCAAATTATGTATGGAAAAGTGGAACAAGCCTATGATATGGGAGCTGCTGCTGTTGGCGCTACAATTTATTTTGGTTCAGAAGAAAGTGGACGTCAAATTGTAGAAGTTGCTGAAGCCTTTCAATATGCACACGAATTAGGAATGGCAACTATTTTATGGTGTTATATCCGCAGTGATGCATTTATTCAAGATAAAGACTATCATGTTTCAGCTGATTTAACTGGGCAAGCTAACCATTTAGGTGCTACAATTCAAGCTGACATAGTTAAACAAAAATTGCCAGAAAATAATGGTGGTTACTTGGCAATTAATAAAAATGGTGTGAACTACGGAAAATACTCAGAATTGATGTATTCAGATTTATGTTCTGACCATCCAATTGATATGACTCGCTACCAAGTAGCTAATTCATATATGGGACGAATTGGCTTGATTAATAGCGGTGGAGCTTCAGGCAAAAACGACTTCCAAGATGCAGTTGCAACAGCAATAATTAACAAACGTGCTGGTGGAATGGGCTTGATTTCGGGTCGCAAAGCATTCCAAAGACCTATGAGCGAGGGAGTGCAACTCTTGAATAATATACAAGATGTGTATTTATCAAAAGAAATAGAAATCGCATAAGATTACTATATAATTTATAATTATCACTTAGTTAATCATAAAACTGAAATTGTTTTATGATGCTAATAAATAATCAAACAATCTATTTTTAAGAGGCTGTCTCATAAGTCAAAAATATTTCAATATTGTCATTCCCGTGCAAACGGGAATCTACTAATAGAGAGGATTTATGGATTCCCACTTTCGTGGGAATGACACCAAATCTGACTTATGAGACAGCCTTATTGTATTTACAAATTTATTAAACAAAATTGATAACTCAAACTATAAATTATTGATGATGGGTTCTATCTATCAAATTTCATTCAGTAAATTGAGTTGCTTAATAATAACTATTTAAAAATTATGAAAAAATATCTTTCTTTTTTAGCTATTTTATTTATTATATTATCGGCAGATTTATATTCTGATTTTGATGGAACTATTCAAATTGATTTTTATCATCCAACCCCTCACATAGTAAAAAGAGAATTCTATGGTGGTTTTTGCGAATTTTTGCTTGATTATATTAATGGACCAATGGGTATTTGGTCGCAAGAATTTAATGATAGGGGATTTGATATTGCAGATTATTACAAGGAAAGATCGTTTTATTGGAATTTATACAGACAAAGTTGGGACATTGGGCAATTTTCATTGCCAACTGTAGGTTATAATAAAAATGGGAAATATGCTCAAAGAATTGAGAAGAAAGAAACAGAAAATTTGGGTTTAGTTGGAGTTTATCAACAAGTAATTTTAAATGACAGCGTAGACCATAATTTTTATATTTATTTCCGAGGTAAATTAAGTGATAAAACACTACAAATTAATATATATGATACAACTTTAACCACAAAATTGTATTCAAAACAAATTACAGTAACAGACACAAATTGGAAAAAAGAAGAATTTGTAATAAAAGACATTGCAAATTATCCAACAGTGAATGTTTTAATAGGATTTATGGGAACAGGTTGGGTAGAGTTTGACGAAGTTTCGTTAATGCCAGCGAATAATGTAAATGGTGTTCGTAAAGAATATTATGATTTATTTAAAAATTGGAATATGGGATTACTTAGGTACCCCGGTGGATGTTTTGCTGATTTTAAGGATACAAAATTAGTTAATGCAATTGGCGATATCGACCAAAGGAAATCGCCGGTTTTTGGTGATGCTGTTCTTTCTCAAAGAATGGATTTTGGAGTTGATGAATATTTTAAATTAATTAATGCATTGGGAATTAGACCATATATAACTGTTAATTTTATGAATGGAACACCCGAGGAAGCAGCTCAATGGGTGGAATATTGCAATTATGATACTTTAAACTCAAATTTGGCTAAACAAAGAGCAAAGAATGGAAGCGTGAAACCATATAATGTAGAGTGGTTCGAAATTGGGAATGAGCAGTGGTATTACCCAGAAAAATACGCTAAAGATTATTATAAATATTATAAAGAATTAAAAGAAACTGACTCTACAATCAAAATAATTACAGCTACTGATGTGTGGCCTGGTCAGAATTATTTTAATTTAACGATGGACTCTATCCGTACTAATGCAAATGTATATGGTTATCATCCAATTTTATTTACTCGTCCAGAAGAACCCTGTACTGACGAGGAAATTTATTTGTCACATATATGTTTACCTCAACATTTTGAATATATTGTTCGTGATTTAGAAAGTTGGCTAATAAAAGGTGAGTATTTTCCAACTGTTAGGCAAGGTGCAACCGAATGGGCGATGGGCTATGAATCATTTCCTGATATTATGTACGATAAAAATTTTCGTGGTTTTACTTTGGAAAATGGCTTGGCTTACGCTGGGCAAGCTTTTTCATTTATGAAAAATGCAAAATCATTTGAAATGAGCAATGTTACTCTTGGATTTAATTTTATTGCCCGAAAGATTAGTAAGATTGATGGACGGAAGAAAATATTTGGACTCCCAACTTATTATGCATTTTCTATGCTCAGCAATCATCTGGGCGACACACTGCAGAATACTAAAATAATATCGCCATATTTTTATACACGTGAAGTTAAGGGATTATGGAATATTAGCTATGATTTGCAATGGATTGATGCCGTTTCTACTGTCTCAAAGGATTCGATATTTGTATATGTAGTAAATCGCCATCCAGCAGATAATGCGAATATAAATCTTCAATTTCTTGACATTCCTTCAAGCACATCAATGAAAGTTTATCAATTAAAAAGCAAACATTATTTAGATAATAATTCAGCTGAAAATCCATATAAAGTCGTGCCAACAGAATTTGAAACAGCATTAGGAGAAAAATTTTCTTTTCCACCTCATTCACTAACAATTTTATCCCTACCAAAGATATTTGATGCATCGTCTGTAGATACTTTGAAGATTGATTCAATTCTTACATTGTCTCCAAACCCTGTTGATAATTATTTGAATATAAACACTTCACTAAGGGCTATTAAGAATGTGAATATTTCGATATATAATATGCTTGGCGAGAAGGTTTATGAAAATCATTTAGATGAGTTAAGTTATTATTTTGAAGTTAATACTTCGAATTTTCATAAAGGTGCATATTTTGTTGTTGTAAACTCTCCAACTTATAATCAAGTATTAAATTTTATTAAAATTTAAATAAATATTCCAAAATTGTTCGAAGGTGTTCAGTTAATTAATTTGTTTCAATTTGTTTATTAAAGAAAAGAAATAAAGATAGCACAAATTAGTATCGGAAAATTGATTTAAAGACTGCATTTAAAAAGAAAGCTAAGTGTGGTTTTTATTTATTTATCCAATCTTCTGCTACTTGGATGCTTGAAGTTACTCTAACTAAAAGCCCTCGATTAGTAGCTACAGTTTCATAAAATTTACCATCTTCAATGAAGATTGGATTGCAAACAATGGCAATTTTGCAAACATACTTAGAAAATTGAGAAGCAAACTTTCCTGCTTCAAAAGTCTGAAAAGTAGATAAATCATACTCTAATTCTCTTTCATCGCAAAAGATTTTCTTGCTATTGTTCTTATAAGCAGCTTCAATAATTGCCTTACTGTAGTTCATAACTTCTTCTAAGCTATCATCTTTGCCACTTGTTTTCACAAACAAAGTATCATTAATTGGAGTTATTTGAAAAGTAATGCTCATAGCAAGAATATTTAAAAAAAAATCAACCTATTAAAATCAATAGGTTGATTATTTCAAAATTAACAATAAATAATAAAGTAATTGTTAAAAAGATATAAAAAATTATGACATAAGTATATTAATAACTGCAACAGCTATAAAATTTATAAATAATTCACTTAATTTATTCAAATAATTCTTTAACTTTTTGTTCTAAAAGCTTTTTATCAGGTAGATACAATTGATATTTTGATACAAATATATTGTTTGAAATTCCACCAATCGCATATTCAACTAATATATCGTTTTTATCAGAACCAAGAACAATTCCAATTGGAGGGTTATCATCAGTAGCGTTTTCTTCAGATTTAAAGTAATTCAAGTACATATTCATTTGACCAATATCATAATGCTTGATATGTTTTGTTTTTAAATCAATTAAAACAAAACATT
>DYPF01000161.1 GCA_020720105.1 Chloroherpeton thalassium | reverse complement strand
GTAGGTGGTTTGCAGACTTATGCAGTTTCAAATACAGCCCCAACAGACGGGCAAGTATTAACTTGGAATAATGCTTTAAGTCAATGGGAACCACAATCTGTTGGAGGTTCTACAGGTTGGGCTTTAACTGGTAATAATTTGGATGGAAATGAAAAATTAGGTTCAACTAATGCACAACCATTAGTTATAATTACTAATAATACCGAAAAAGCAAGATTTTTATCAAATGGTGATCTCGGTGTGGGATTATCCGCTCCAAAAGCAAAAATTCATCAAGATAATGGCGATGCCACCGCTACTTATCATAAATTTACAGCAGGAACAACTACTGGTCAGACAAGTACTGATGGTTTTGACTTAGGTGTAGATGCAAGTGGAAATGCAGTAATAAATCAAAATGAAAACTTGAATATGTTGTTTTCTACAAATGCAACAGAAAGAATGCGTTTGCTGAATAATGGAAAGTTTTTAATTGGTGCAACAACGACACAATCAGAATACGATTCAGTTTTGGTGCGTATAAATGGTGATTTGCATATCGACGAAGATTTGATTGTGGAAGGCAATATCGACCCCGAAGCATTAATATTTAAACAAAGAACATCAGCCCCTGGCACCCTTACCGAAGGTATGGTATATTATAATTCGACTGACAAGGAACTGAAATTATACAATGGTACTGGTTGGGATCCTGTTGCTGTTAAGAGTACTCCAGTTGTTGTTCGTGCATATTTGAGTAGTGATGTAACGATTGGAACTTCTTGGACTGATGTCAGCTTTGTCGCTGAAAGTTTTGACCCAAGCAATTCATTTGCATCTGGAGTATTTACTGCACCTGCAGATGGTTATTATCAAGTAAACTGCGTTTTGCAAATTGAAGCGGCTTCTTATTCCAATTCAACATATTACGAAATACAAGCTTTGTTGAATTCTACACAGTCATTTTATACAAAAGTTAAATATTCTAATGCGAGCCCAATATATGGACAGATTATTGTAAATGATTTAGTTTACCTTAGTAAAGACCAAACGTTAAAAATTCAAAATCGAAGAAATGGTAGTATTCCTGGTACAATTAATTCCGGTTCTGCAAATTCTTTTATCACAATTCAACAAGTTAAATAATAGAGGAAGATGAAGTTTATTCTCAAATATCCAATATTCAAAATACTGTTGATTTTAATCAGCTTTATTCCGCTATCGCTGTGGAGTCAGGTTGATTTGTATTTATCGCAAAATGCAGTATTCCACATTTCGCAAAGTGCGGTAGTAACTGTAAATGGCAATATTAACGTTGCCAATTCAGCAACATTAACCCAAGCAAATGCAAGCAAATTATATGTTGCTCGTGATTTTAAAATTTATGGAACTTTCACTTCTACCAATGGTGATACTTATTTTATTGGCTCAGATAATGCCGAAATACGTGGAACTGGTGCAATTTCATTCTACAAATTATTGATAAATAAAGATATAAACTCAATTATCGTTTATCTTGATAAATCAATTGATGTTGGAAACGACCTAAGTTTGCTATCGGGATATTTCCGTTTATTGAACAATAGTCCGCTCACAATTGATTTAGATGGAAATTTGATAATCAATAATAGTTGCTTATTTGATGTATCAACCACAGGTACTCAAAATCATACTTTGAACTTTGCTGGTAATTTTACAAATAATGGTGGAACAATCGATTTTAATACAATCGGTGGCAAAATTAATACTAATTTCATTGGAATAACAGATGTAAACTTAGGTTTAACTGGTATTTACGATTTTAATGAAATAAATATTAATAAAACAAACGAAACAAATGTTGTAAATTTTGATAAAGCATTTACTGCTGCTGATAATTTCCTAACTTTAACCAAAGGTGAATTTAGTATAACTGGAACTTACTCCATTTCTCATAATTTCTTTAAATTATCTGGGAATGATTATATTATTCCAAAAGGAACAACTTTTGAATTAGATAATCCAAATGCTATAGTATTGGGTCAGAGTGTGGAAAGTGATGCATATTTACGCGGTAAATTGCATATTAAACAAGGTATATTCAATGTTGGAACAACAGGTCAGAGCAGTTTAATTTATGATAACACTGCTATTGATGGATTGGGTGAATTATCAATAACTGGTGGCACTGCAAATATTTATACATCATTGCATAGTCCTGATAATACAAGACTTGTTCGTTACGAACAGACTGGTGGTAATTTAAATATTGGAACAGGTTCGAGTAATTCAGCAGGATTTCCAACTTTAGATATTTCAAATACAAATTCTATTTTTAGATTTGATGCAGGAACATTAACACTGAAGAGCGTCAATACAAGCAATATAATTGATGATTATAGAATTTTGACAGGTTTAGATTCTGTTAGTTCTTCGTCAAATTTAGTATTTGATGGTTTAGCAGTAGGGCAAATATTTGAAATAAATTCATCTGTTTCAGTAGGAAATTTAACACAAACAGCAAATAACAATTCTCAAATTATTCTGAAAAGGAATTTGCAAGTATCGGGGGATATTGAATTAAATGGAGCGGGTGCTGATTTATTCCTCGCACAAAGTTATAACTTAAATTTGTTGGGTGATTTCGAGAATAACTACTCCGACGGTGATGGTTTTGATGGTGGAACTGCAAGAGTAATCTTTAATAGCGACACAGACCAAAATATCAACGGAACTCAGACAACTGTATTCAATATTTTGCAAATTAATAAAACTGCAGGTCAAGTTGAATTAAATCAAACTGCCCGAGTTGGTGGCTCAATTAGATTTATTAGCAATTCACTACTTGATTTAAATAGCAATACCATTACTTTGTTTAATGGGGCAAGAGTTTATTCTGACGATGGTGTAACTTATGAATTTACATCATTCTCCGAAACACAAGGTATTGTAAATTCCGGAAGTGGCACAGACCCACTTGCTGGTGCATTTTTGGAATATGAGTTAAGTCCATCACTCGCGTTACCTTACGAAATTCATTATCCAATAACAACTCCAAATGTATTCACTCCGATGAGAATGAGATTGCTCACTGGTGGAGTAACATTGGGAGCAAATCCAACAATTCGAGTAAAGCCAGTTCCTCTGGAACATCCCGATGTAGAAGCACCGAATATTTCACTTAAGAAATATTGGGCAATAGAGACCGACGACATCACTGTTAATAATAAGGGTGTTGAGTTAATAGCATATTATGATGACGATGAAGTAGAAGGAAACGAAGGTAGTTATTTACCATTAGTGTATTCACCAAATTGGAATCAGCCAGATGCGTATTGGAGAGTTAAGCCAGGTTTGAATAATTATGTGGATATTAATTCTAAGTATTGGTATTCTCAGCAAGTAGATTTATTGGAAGGCGATTGGACAATTGGTGAACAATCCGCAGGACAAGCCACATATTATGCTCGTCAAGATGGTGATTATAGTGATCCAAACACTTGGTCGAAAGTTTATTTTAATGGAACTGTATCAGCAACAGCTCCTAATAAAAGGTCGGATAGAGTTCGTATCCAAGGTCATACAGTTACAATTTCGGGTGCAGTAGCAGAAGCAAATTTAGTTGCAATTGAAATTGGAACTGAAGGCAGAGCAAATGGTATTTTGAAGATTGAAAACGATAATTTTGTTCGCGGCGATACGTTTAGAATCGAAGCGGCAACAAGATTTGATTATGGACATCAGTTAGGAATTACTTTAGCTCCTAATGCTGTTGGTGCGGTACAAACTGATGTGCGTGAATATTCATCAAATGCAACTTATGCTTTATTTGGCGATGCAGATCAAGTATCGGGCGAAGGTATTCCAGATTTAGTGAAAAAATTGATTGTCAATAAATTATCTACAGCTACCGTAACTTTGAGCAAAAACATTCAAGTCCGGGATACTTTATTGATAGAAGAAGGAATATTCGATTTATCTTCAAATTCTATTAATGGTTACACTCCAGATAGAAAATTTATAATGAATTCGGGTAAATTTATTGTTCGTAGTAGTTTCCCAATTAACTATACACCGCCATATTTAACAAATGGAACTATTGAATTTAACGGAACGGGAAATGCTACTATTCCAAGTGAGACTTCCGATCCAGGTGTTGCTCAATACTATAATCTTTCCATTGCTGGTACTAGGTCGGGAAATGTAACTTTTGATAATTTTGGAAAAATTAGAATAATAAATGATTTCGACTTAGACAATTTGCAATTTATTAATAACACTTATAGATTTTTAACTTCGGGTTCTACTGTTAGGTTAGTAAAAAATGGCAATCAAGAAATTCCATTTATTCCTCAATCACCAACAGATAGTGTATCCCATTTGCAGTACTATAACTTAGAATTAGTAAATAGTGGCAATAAAGAAATTGTTGGAACAAGTACAATTCCACTTGTTGTAAAAAATAATTTGGTTATCGATAGTTCTGCTGCATTTGTCCAAAATACAAACGATATAGAAGTGCAAGGAAATTGGACAAATATTAATGGAACCTTTGTTCCAACAGTTGGCAAAAAAGTAACATTTTATTCTCCTACAAATGGAGTTGATTTAACAATCACAACTAAGGACACAATATCAAATTACTTTGAAAAAGTTGTTTTGCGTGGTCCTGGTAACGTTAAACCTTTAGATGATTTGAAGATAAAGGCGGATTTAACTTTTATTTCTAATGTTGTTTTTGATGTTGATGGAGTGGATTTATTCCTATATGGCGATTGGATAAATAATGGCGGTTCGTTTGATCATTCAAATTCTACTGCATATTTCCAATCGAATGTACTTCAATCAATTTCTAAGACAGTCGGTGATGAGACCTTCTATAATCTTACTTTGCGTAATGGTGGCAATTTAAATACAAACTCTATTGGTTCAACTACCAATAATGGTTTGATAATTGCAAATAATTTAGATCTTACATTCGGTCGTATCAACGCAAGAGATAGATATGTGCAAGTTAGTGGAACAATTTCTCGTTCTGGCGGTGGTTATATCAATTCTGCTTTAAGGCGAGTTGTTGATGTAGATGCTTATACTCGTCAATTTGAAGTAGGTTACGAGAACGTTTATACTCCAATTACATTCAGTACAACTGGCACAGGTGGAGCATCGGGTATTGTGCAAATTCTTTCTGATACAATAACAACTACTACAATTCCTATATATTGGAATAGCGATCCACCTACAATTATTAATCCAGCAGGAAGTAATCTTAGCGTGGATAAACATTTAGCTCGTCAGTGGAAAGTCCAAATTCCAAGTGGTAGTTCATTTGCATTAGGTGGAACTCGTAAGTTTGATGCAACTTTGCACTTTCTGGGAGATTCGTATTCACCTAACGATTTAAGAAATTCAACTAATGATGAGATATTAGATGTATTCACTTACACTGGTTCTAGTTGGATTAGCCCACTGCAGTATGGTGGAGTATATCCATCGATAGATACTCGTTACGACGACTCTATCAGAATCAAAGATATGGTGGATATCGGAACTTTGATAGTAGGCGAGCCTACAGTTGTAACATATTATACTCGTGGTGATGGCGATTGGGACGATGCTGATAATTGGTCTAATATTAGCTATGATGGAACTGCC
The DNA here is from genome assembly GCA_020720105.1 of Chloroherpeton thalassium. GTDB lineage: Bacteria > Bacteroidota > Ignavibacteria > Kapaibacteriales > UBA2268 > GWF2-33-9. Next base: position 285 of record DYPF01000161.1, on the reverse strand, counting down.
GCAACAACTTATCCAGGACAAGCAAATAATTTTTATAGAGCATTTATCGGAGCAGGGCACTCAATTGAACTAACAATAAATGCAACTGTAAATAATTCGTCAAGTGGATCTGGAATTGTTGCCGTTGATTCGAGTGGTGTTTTGGATTTGGGAACAAATACAATTTCCGGTAATGGTGAATATAGAATGTATAAGAATTCCACTATCGAAATTGGTAGTCCAGAGGGAATAACTGCATCAACTGCCACTGGAAATGTGCAAACAACAACAAGAAATTATAATTAT
>DYPF01000160.1 GCA_020720105.1 Chloroherpeton thalassium | reverse complement strand
CCTGTCGGGATCACCATATTGCTTTCCCATCATTTACAATAATTGACATAAATATCAAGCTTAGTTAATATTTATTTAAGGTTAACGTCTATTCTTTTTTAATTAAGTATCTAATGAAATTATTTAAAATATATATTGTACTTTTGGTTGCCATCCTATTAGTTACACCTGCGTTTTCATTTGCTCAATCGCTTGCTGATAAGCAGTTTATGTTGGCGCAAACTTACGAGCAACAAAGTAAATACGAAGATGCAGCAAGAATTTACTTTGAATTACTCAAAAGTAACGAAGGAAAACTTGAATATCTTTCTGCTTGGGTGAGAATGACCAAAAAGCAATCAAAATACAGCGAATTGCTTGATTATTTAGAAGATAGATCGCAAAGATTTCAGGATTTTCATTCAAAACTATTTTTAGCAGAAGCCTGCTGGCTAAAAGGAAAGGCAAAAGAGGCAAATGATATATGGGATAATATATCTTTAATTGCAATAACTCAAGAGCAAATAGTTCTGATAGCCGAAAGCCAAGTCTCACTTAGACAATATCAAAAAGCTGTTTCGGTTTACCTTAATGCTCGCAACAAGAGCAACAAGGAAGATTTATTCTCTGACGAATTATCCCGTCTTTATATGCTTATGGGAGATTATCAGAATGCTCTAAATGAAATTTTAATTGAGTTAAAATACAATCCAAACTTGAATAAAGCACAAGGTCGGGTTTATGCTTTGATGGTAGACGATGATGCCAAAAAATATCTAAAAGAAGAATTAGTTAAAAGAAATGAAAGTAACCGCAATGATATAAATCTATTCCTTCTGAAAATATGGTTTTTTAGTACAATTGAAGATTACGATAAAGCATTAGAGTATTCTATTGATATGGATAATACTTTCAATAAATCGTATGGAGAAGTGTTGCGATTTGCAAATAAATCACGTTCCGATGGTGAATACGATATTGCAGTAAATGCATATTCTTATATAATTGATAATGCCAAAAAAGACAACCCAAACTTGCCATCTGCATTATATGGATTTGCTCAAACGATGGAACGGAAATTAGCTCAAAATAAAGTAATTCAACCAAAAGAGTTGGATAATATTATTTCAATTTATAAAAAAATCATCAAAGATTTTCCTAATAGCAGCATACAATATAGTGCTTATTACAGGTTAGCTGAAACTGTTGGGACATACAATAAGAATTATACAGAGGCAATTCAATATCTCCAGAAAATCGATACACGCTGGGGAATGGATGAAACATATTTTCAAGCGAACTTTAAACTTTCGCACTATTTACTCGTGCTTAACGAAACAGAAAAATCAATTGATCTAAACAAAAGCATTATAAATAAAATACTTAAGAATAGCGATATACTAACTGATTATAAAGATTTAGCATATTTTAATATAGCAAAAATTTATTATTACAAAGGACAATTCGACAGTACAAAGTTTTACTTGTCCAAAATACAAATAAATTCTACTTCTGCAATTGCTAACGATGTATTAGAATTTCAGAGTTTTTTAACTCAAAACGAGAATATGATTGCAGCAATCAGGAATTTTGCGAATGCTGAATATTATGAATTAGTCCAAGACACAACAAATGCAATAAAATTTTACAATGAAGCAGCTAAATTAGGTGCTGGTTCGGATTTGGAAGAGAAATCTATTAGCAATATTGCAAAAATGAAATATGAATCTGATAATTTCAATAACGCAATAAATACTTATAATGAAATTTTGGATAAGTTCCCAAATTCGATTAATATTGATTATTATTATTTTCAAATAGCAACCTCTTATTTAAAATTAGGCAATTATGAATTAGCAGAAAGCACATTTACTAAAATAATATTAAATTTCCCTAAATCAATATATTACGAAGATGCTCGGAAACAAATCCGCACAATAAGAGAGCAAAAAAATCAACTAAATAAACTCAATTAATGAAAGAAATTTACGAAGTTAACCAAGAAAAAGAAAAAGCTATTATTGCTACCTTTATTAAAAAAGGTGAAGACCGCGAAGTTGCATTTGAGCATTTAAAAGAACTCAGGTTATTAGTTGAAACTGCTGGAGCCGATATTGTCGATGAGATGTTTCAGGAATTAATCAAACCAAATGTAGCAACTCTATTCGGAAAAGGGAAAGTAGAGGAATTAAAAAACTTAATCTCCGATAATGATGCAAAAATGGTTGTATTTGATAACGAATTATCTTCTGTGCAAGTAAGAAATTTAGCAAATGAATTGCAAGTAAAAGTGTTAGACAGAAGCGGTATTATTTTGGATATCTTTGCCAATAATGCACGCACATTAGAAGCACAATTGCAGGTAGAATTAGCCCAAAACCAATATTTACTAACAAGACTTTCTAAAATGTGGACGCACTTGTCCAAGCAATATGGTGGAATTGGCACTAAAGGACCAGGCGAAACCCAAATAGAAACAGACCGCCGAATTATTCGCCATAGAATTATTGCATTAAAAGACAAGTTAAAAGTAATTGATACTCAAAATTATGAACAAAGGAAAAGTAGAGGTGCTTTCCCACGCTTTGCTTTGGTTGGTTACACAAATTCAGGTAAGTCAACTTTAATGAATTCAATAACTAATGCTGGAGTGTATGTAGAAAATAAATTGTTTGCAACATTATCGACAATCGTTAGGAATTTCAATTTACCAAGTGGGAAAAAAGCATTAATAAGTGATACAGTTGGATTTATACGCAAACTTCCGCATCATTTAGTTGCTTCGTTTAGATCTACTCTTGCTGAAGCACGTGAAAGTGATATTTTTTTGATAGTTATTGATGTTGCTGATAAAAATTTCCGTGATCAAATCCAAGTAGTGATTGAAACTTTAACTGATTTGAATATCGCAGAGAAGCCAATCATTTATGTGTTTAATAAAATTGACCAGTTAGAATATTTCGAACAAATCAAACAAATTGAGTTAGAATACCCAAATTCTGTTTTCATCTCTGCCGAGCGGAGCATTAATATTATGCAACTTCTCGAGAAAATGGAAAATATATTTGACAAATTAAATAAAAGTATAAAGTTATTCTTTCCTTATACCAAAATGCAAATGATTAACAAAGTTTACGAAATCAGTAAAATAATTAATCGAGACGATGCAGATGATGGAATTTATATAGAAGTAAGCTGTCAGAGAGATATGGAAGAGAAGATAAAAAAGACTTATGCGGACTTTATTGTCCATTAGTACCTAATTGCGGCGCTAAGTTATACTTTAGTCTTGTTAATACTGAATCTATTTTTGACTGCAATATTTTTGGTGTAAATGGCTTGATTACATAATCATTAATTCTATATTTTACAGCTTCTATAATGCTATCCTTTTCGTTGATTGAAGTGAGCATAATTACAGGAAGGTCTTTTGTTTCGGGATTTGCTCGGATAAACTTAACCAAAGTAATTCCATCCATAACGGGCATAATCCAATCAGATAGAACAAATTCAATTTTGCTATCGGGATTTATGATTAGTTCCAAGGCTTCTTCGCCATTAGACGCTTGCAGAAGATCCTCATAGCCCACAGACTTGAGTGTATTTACAATGAGTCGCCTCATTACAAGTAAATCTTCTACAACTAAAATTCTCATAAAATAAAATTATTTATATAGATATATCGTTATTGTTAAAAATAGTTATTATAACGTTTGCAAAATTATAAAATTATTAACTATGAATTTATATATTAATCAAAATATTCCATTTGTATCGGAAGCATTATCAGATTCTTGTATTTGTTATACTAATTCTCATATAGATAATCAGTATCTAATTAGTAATAATATTGAGGCATTGTTTATTCGTTCAAACGAGAAAATCACCACTGAGCTCCTTGTTGGAACGCCTGTTAAGTTTATAGTTACTGCTACTTCTGGAACTAACCATATTGATTCGTGCATCGATCATTACTCAATACCTGGAGCAAATGCGAATTCAGTTGCCGAATATGTAATATTTACTATTTCTAAATACTTGATTGCAAATTCACTAAATTCAAGGAATTTGACTATTGGTATAATTGGTTATGGAAACATTGGCAAATTAGTTGCTTACTATGCTAATCAAATGGGAATAAAAGTCCTAATAAATGATCCGCCTTTGCTTGATGAGGGCGAAGTTTTTCCTGATTATGTGGAACACGTAAGGCTTGATCAAATATTAATTCAATCAAACATAATAACAAACCACATACCCTTAACCAAGGATGGCAAATATTCAACTTATAATCTTTTAGACTATAATAAATTAAGATTGATTGAACCTCACTCTTTATTAGTGCATTCTTCTCGCGGCGGAATAATTGACGAAGACGCACTGAAAAACATAGCTACTGAAAAAAATCTTGCTCTGGCGATTGATGTGTGGAGCAATGAACCGCAAATAGACTTTGATTTACTAAAATTAGCAATGTTTGCAACACCACATTTGGCGGGATACTCATACAATGGCAAAATAAAAGCCTCGTATATTGCACTTAATTATTTTGAAAAACATATTGGCATTATACCTGATTATTCAATTTTAGAAAATGAATTTCAGCAAATCAAAATTGATGATACAGTTAACTTTTCAAATATTAATGATATTTATACAAAATTAGATGAATATCGGAAGTTTTCAGAGGATAATTTAAGATTTAGGGAAATTGTAGAGCAGAATAGGAAATCTTATGCGGACTCATTTAAACTTATCCGCAAAAATTACCCAAAAAGATATGAATCGCTAAAACCACCAAGGGAATTAGAGATTATCTACAAATTATTCGGTAAAGTGATCTAATGCTAATCTTATTTATCGAAATAGAATTAATCAGCAATTATATCTAAGTAATTTTTGGAATCGATAAATGAATGTGCCGCTAATCCTTGTCCTTTGATTGCTTCAGCATTTATTTTGTTTAATTCGCCAAGAGCATCTAAATAAGTATTAAGTGGCTCGTTTTCTTTTTTTGATAATGGATGACTATCATCATTCTGTAGATTATTCACCATTTGGTCAAGTGCTTTATCTAAAAATAATGCTTGCCAATAAGATTCATTTGACTTATCAACTGTAACTTGTTTGTTTGCTGTTGCTTGTGTGCTTTCAACATTACCTTTTTTAGTCAGAAAGTTGGAATAAATTTCAAAACTTTTGCTATTTTCTGTATTAATTGATGTAATTTTCATAAATTTCCCTTGTATATTTAGAAAAAATGTTGTATTTTAAACATTATTATAATTACAAAAATTAAAACAATTGTTATACCAAAAAATGGAGAAGTTATGAAAAAATTACTAACCCTATTTATCGTTGCAATAGTTGCTTTTACAGGATGCGACAACGAAAAGAAATACTTAACTTTGGACGAGATTAAACAAGAAGAAAGTGCAATCGTTAAAACACTTGTTGCCAACAACAAAGCAAGCGAAGATGAAAATTTTGCTGAATTACTCAAAACACTTGCTGATTCGGTTGTCTTCTTTGGTTCTGACCAAGGCGAAATTATCAAAACTTTTGCAGACTATAAAGATGCAATTCAAAAGCAATGGGCTGAATATGATTACACAAAATACGGAGAAATTACAGATTTGTTCATTGCTATGGACGAAAATGCAACTTTAGCAAGTGTAATTTATGGCGTTCCTTTTCATGCAAAATCAGGCGATTTAAAGGAAGAGTTATTCTTTAGAATTTCTAGAACATTGAGAAAGCAAAACGACAAATGGGTGATTGTTTCTGGTATTATTAGCATTCAGCGACAAAAACCCGTCGCTACTGTTGCTGATACAACAGTTCAAGCTACAAAATAGAAAAATCTTAATCTACAACACAAAAAGGTTGCTTTCTAACAAGAAGGCAACCTTTTATATTTTTAATATTTT
>DYPF01000506.1 GCA_020720105.1 Chloroherpeton thalassium | reverse complement strand
CGAATTTCAGAAGCAGGGTCAAGAAAGTAAAATTCAAATTCCGTCATTTCTTGTTACTTCTAATGAACTAATACCTTCTGTTGCTTCACTTTATCGACCAAATACAAAAAAAGGAGACCCACGGATTTGGTTTAAAGGTTTAGGAAATTATTCAAAAGCAAATGACATTCTGGGAATAATTTCTTTTGAAAATAAATTATATATTTTGAATATCACACAACTTGATTTATTTAAATTATTGGATTTGAAAGTATCAAATCCTCTAAATGATTTAGTAAACGAAATTAACCGTATTTCAAATATGGTTGCCGAAGAGTTACTAATCATGTTGAATAAAATTGCTTCAAAAGGTCTTGTACCTGCTATGCTCGAAGCAGATACAGCTATTGGTCGTACATTGGAAATGCTTTTAGGTATAGATATTAACTCTTCTAAGAAGCCTGATTATAAAGGAATTGAATTAAAGTCATATAGAGATAAAAGAGGGAATCGAAAAAATTTATTTGCACAAGTTCCTGATTGGAATTTGAGCAAGTTTAAAAGTTCCGCTGAAATACTAAACGCATTTGGTTATAATAGAGGCATTGATTTTAAATTTTATTGCACCGTTTCAACTCTTGTAAGGAATTCTCAAGGATTGAAATTAAAAATGGATTCGGAGATTAATCAATTAATTGAAAATTCAGATAAGTCCTCCATTGGAGACTTTCTTGTTTGGGGATTAGAAACATTGCACAATAGACTACTTGAAAAGCACAACGAAACCTTTTGGATTGCAGCAGATTCTTTTATAATTGATGGACGCGAGCATTTTCAATATAAAAAAGTGGAGCATACAAAGAAACCGATTGTTTCCCAATTTGATATTTTGATCGAACAAGGAATTGTTACACTTGACCATTTAATTAAAAGAAAATCAACAGGGAGCGTTGTCGAGAAAGGACCCATTTTCAAGATAAAACCTAATGCTTTAGATTTATTATTCCCGCCAAGCCAATCATATTTACTTATGTAAAATTAGCAATTCATTTATAAGATTTTTCCCTTTTCAATTATGCTAGAACCTATCAAGGAAGCTTTTTTAGGATTGCACACAACGGTCGAGTGTAGCAGTAGTAAGGGATTGCGGGCTTCGTCACTGTCAAGCTAC
>DYPF01000505.1 GCA_020720105.1 Chloroherpeton thalassium | reverse complement strand
ATCCTGTACCGCAAACCCACAATACTTCTGGATATAATGTTTCAGGCTGTGGGTCAATATAAATATAATTTGAAGCAATTAGATAATAAGCTTTGTAAATACCTGTTTTCCCAAGAAATTTAGCTTTGTTTGTGCCTGTTTTAATAAAATAATCAGGCGATACATTGTTGGCAATATCTCCAGTAAGTCCAGTGAATGTAACTTCCATATTCTCACCAAAATAAACATTGCCACCTCGAAATGGAGCCGAAGTGTTTAAGGTAGAAGGGTTGGCTACCAAATCTAAATTTACATCTAATGTATTTACTGGCTCTAAGGGTTGACCTTCGGCTTTAATCGTGAAATTTAACATGTCGATGGTAATTTTCTTGATTTTGAATAAGGTTGGTTCAAATATAGTAATCCAATCATTTAATGGATCAGTGGTTAATCCAAATCCGGTTTCATTCTTTGCAAAAACTAAGCCAGTCCAATCTACTTTTTTTATTGCATTAACTTTGGTTGCAAGTCTGAAGCTTATCGAATTTGTAAAACTTAGATTATTTAAAACATAAATATTTTGAGCTGTTGTGTCAGTTTTAAGCGGGATCTTATAGGTTGTAAGATGTGTAGAAGTTACTAACCAAATGTCAGGCATTGACGGACGTTTTGCAATAGTTGAATTTACAATGGAATCCTTTTCAATTCCGCTCACATTTGTCAGCGTTAAATACACTTTAACGGCTGCGTTGTCAGGGCGGTTGGCAACAAAGGGCACATGATAAGCCTTTGTGAATGACGATTGATTTCCTTTTGTTCTAACAGTTTCAGATGCAACAATATCGTTATTCACAACAACCCGAATAAGAATTGTGGATAGTGGTGCTATTTTATCCGAAGTAGCAATTTTTAAATGTATAGAATCACCATAAGTAATGGTGGTTTCGGTAACTTTAGCGGTATCAATCTGTGGTATTGAACTCGGATAAGTTACCACAATATCCTCGTTTGTACACGAAAATACTCCGATAAGTAGGCTGATTATTGCTAAATATTTATTTATGATTTTCATATTCTTAATTTTTAATTCTTAATTCTTAATTCAATTAATAGCCTAGATTTTGTATCATCGAAGGATTTTTATCAATCTGAGGTTGCGGAATTGGTAAAACT
>DYPF01000159.1 GCA_020720105.1 Chloroherpeton thalassium | reverse complement strand
AACTTTTATTGGCAATTCTGGAACTCAATATCTAAGAGGTATTGATTTGGATGATTTGGATGATGTTTATATAACTGGATATACTACATCTTCTGGTTGGCCCACAACTTTTGATGCCAACCAAACATCAAATGGTGGTAGTTACGATGCTGTATTAGCCAAATTTAGCGGTGACTTATCAACACTCGTTTATTCTACTTATATTGGTGGTAGCAGTACTGATTATGGTGGACAATATAATTATGGTTCATTTAACGCGAGCAGATTTGCATCTTGTGGGTACACATATTCTTATAATTTCCCTGTAACTTCTGGGGCTTATGATGTTTCAATGTACGGTTCGCAAGATGCTTGGATTGCTGTATTTAGCTTTGAACCTCCTGCAAAATTATATTATGAAAGTGTAACGCCTACTGCAATATGTGCCGGTGATGCAATTACAACCACTTTTTCAAAGGAAAATAATTTCAAAGCTGGCAACAAATTTATAGTTGAAATGTCCAATGAAAATGGAAGCTTTACTAATCCTGCAGAAATTGGAAGAGTAACAAGCGTTGACCCAGTACCTATTACTGGCAACACTCCTGATAATTTATTCCCAGGTAGCGGATATATAGTTAGAGTTCGTTCCACAAGCCCTGCTTTAACTGCAATAGGAACAGATCCCATAACAATCTTTCCAAAGCCATTTTCATTCAAATTCCTTGGCGATGGTGCTTACTGCGAAGGCGATCCAAAAGGCTACGAAATAATATTAGAAGATTCAGAACCATTCACAACATACCAACTCTATAAAGATGGCGTGAAACTTGGCAATCAATTAACTGGCGAAGATGGCGAATTAAGTTTTGGCTACACCAAAACTATTGCAACATATACTGTTGAAGCAACTTCTCCTAAGGGTTGCAAGAATTGGATGAATGGCGAACTATTGGTTAAAGTTGCTCCAACACCAGTATCTTATGCAATTACAGGTGGTAGCCAATATTACAATGTTAATGGACCTGGAACATATTGCGAAGGTGAAGAAGGTGTCGCACTTGGTATAGCTAATACTGAAGTTGGTGTTAAATACCAAATTCAATTAAACGGTAAAGATTATAATATTCCAATCGATGGAACTGGTACTGATTTAAGTTTCGGCTTTATATTCCAAGAAGGAACATACACTGTAAAAGGTATTTCCCAGCTTGGTGGTTGTCTCAATTCGATGACTGGAAATATGATTGTTAAAAAAATACCTGCTCCAATGGAATACAATTTAGTTGCTGAAACAAGACTTTGCGAGGGAAGTAATGGTAACGAAGTTAAGTTAGCATCCTCACAATCTGGTATTATTTACCAATTATTTGTTGATGATGCTCCAAAAGGTAAACTTGTTTCGGGAACAGGCAGTATGGTAAGTTTTGGTACTTTCAATTTTGCTGGTAAATACACAGTATTTGCTACAAATACATCTACAAATTGCACAAAACTATTTGATAATTATCTTGAATTTGAAGTTACTCCTTTGCCAGCAAAATACGATGTTACTGCTGCTACTTACTTCTGCGAAGGCAGTCAAGGCGTTGAAATCAAATTATCAAATTCAGAAACAACAGCAGTTTATGAGTTATTTAAAGATGGCGAGCCAACTTCGGTTATCGCTATTGGAACTGGTAATGCTTTGTCCTTTGGATATTTCAATTTACCAGGGAAATACAGCGTTGAAGCTAAAACAATTGATGGTGAATGCGAAAATTCAATGAATAATATAGTTACAACAATTGCAATTCCATTACCTGGAACAATAATTAAAGGTAACAATGAGCCAAAATTAATGTCAATCGAAAAATATTCAATTGACGAACCACAAGAAGGCGATTCATACTTATGGTCTGCAACAAATGGTACTATTATTGACGGACAAGGAACTGCAGAAATTACAGTAGAATGGAGCGATGAGAAAACTGGTAGAGTGGAAATTTATCGTAAAAATAAATATGCTTGCGATAACTCCAACATTTTAGATGTTGCTATTACGAACACTCTAACACCTGATTTCGTAGTTGAAAAATCTGAAGGTGATGCACCATTCTTAACTTCATTTACTAATAAATCAACTGGATACATTACTTATTACAACTGGGAATTCGGTGATGGCGGTCAAAGCCCAATGCCAAATCCAAGTTACACTTACAAAGTACCTGGTAAATACACAGTTAAATTAACTGTTGGTTACGAGGATGTTAGAAAATCCAAAGTACAAGAAGAAATAATTACAGTTTATGCTGCTGGTAGCGTTAAAGACGATGAAATTGAAAGCAATTCAAGCTTCAGTTTAATGCCAATCGAACCAAACCCAGCAAAAGATGAATTGCATATCAATTTAACTTCGAACTCTTCAACAAATACCCTTGTTGCAATTTACGATGTTACAGGCAATAAAGTATTGAGTGTATTTGATGGACAAATTGCTCCTGGCGAGAAATCATTATCAGTAAATATAAGTAATTTACCAAATGGTGTTTATTTCGTTCAAGTTGAATCTGCTGAAGGCAACTTAACTAAGTTCTTTACTATCGCAAGATAGAATGATCTAAAATAAATAAAAAAAGACTGCTCAAAACAAGGGCAGTCTTTTTTTTGTGAAAAGAAATTATTCGTGAGTGAAAGAAAAATGCTAAAAACCTTCCGAAGGTACTCTTATCCCTCGTGACTGTCTCATAAGTCAGATTTGCTGTCGTTTCCGTGTTCACGGGAATTACAACTTATGTTTTCAAATCAAGCAAAATTATTTGTAAGCTGGAATACCTGTGATGTCCTCACCCAAAATTAGAGTATGAATATCGTGAGTGCCTTCGTAGGTTTTAACTGATTCCAAATTAGCCGAATGTCGCATAACATTATATTCGTTCAATATCCCATTTGCACCGTGAATTTCTCGTGCTATGCGAGCTGATTTCAATGCAATATCAACATTATTCCGCTTGGCAAGTGATACTTGATGTGAAGTGGATTTATGCACATCCATCAATCGTCCCAATTTATCAACCAAAAGTTGTCCTTTGGTGATTTCGTTCAAAATCCACACTAATTTTTCTTGAACTAATTGGAATCCGGCAATTGGCTTGTCGAATTGCACACGGGATTTAGCATAATTTAAGGCTGAATCATATACAGCAGCTGCGGCACCAATCGCACCCCAAGCAATACCATATCTCGCTTTGTTTAAACAACTTAAAGGTCCGCGAAGCCCTTGGATGTCCAATTTGTTTTCTGCTGGAATTTCCACATCTTGGAAAATTAATTCCGAAGTTATTGAAGCTCGCAATGAATGTTTGCCTTTCATTTCGGGAGCAGAAAAGCCTTTCATACCTTTTTCGACAATAAAGCCGTGAACTTTTCCATTTAATTTTGCCCACACAACTGCAATATCGGCGATAGTGCCATTAGTTATCCACATTTTAGCACCATTAAGCAAATATCCACCCGAAATTTCCTTTGCATTAGTTATCATTCCACCTGGATTTGAACCAAAGTCAGGTTCAGTTAATCCAAAGCAGCCAATAGTTTCGCCTGTTGCTAATTTGGGCAACCACTTATTCTTTAAGTATTCGCTTCCATATTCATTTATAGGGAACATAACGAGCGAATTCTGAACTGAAGCAAATGAACGAACACCTGAATCGCCTCGCTCAAGTTCCATCATTCCAATTCCATACATTGTGTAAGTTGCCCCAGCGCCGCCGTATTCTGTTGGTATTGTAATACCGAATAAACCCATTTCTGCCATTTTGGGAATTAAATCCATTGGAAATTTTCCTTGCATATAGTAATCTTCAATGATTGGAAGAATTTCATTATCAGTAAAATCTCTAACTGATTGTTGGAATAGTTTCTCTTCATCCGAAAAAGTATCGAATATTTGATAGTAATCTGGGAAGTTGAAAGGCATATTTATCCTGTTTTTAAAAAAAAATTTTAATAATAGTGATTAATGACGAAAAAATAGTTAATTTTGTGAAAGCAAGATGGGGCAAAAGCCCTTTTTTTTGTAAGATAATGGATTTTGGATATGTCAAGATTAAGAAAAAAACCTGAAATCAACAAGCAGTCAATCATAGAAGCCTTTGCAGAAATGGCAAAATATAAAGGAATTGACCGTGATTTATTGCAAGGAATTTTGGAAGATACACTATCGCTACTTATTAGAAAGAAATACGGCAACGAAGCAAACTTCGAAATCATCGTTAATATGGAAAAGGGCGATATAGAAATATATTTGATGAAGACTATTGTTGAGGAAGTTGAAGATTCAACAATAGAGATTTCATTAAATGAAGCAAAAAAAATTAGTGAAGAAGAGTATGAATTAGGTGACGATTTTGTAATTGAAATTTCATTACAAAGTATTGGTGAGAATTTTGGAAGAAGATTGGTAAATCTTGCTACACAATCATTAACACAGAGAATAAAAGAAGTAGAGAAGAACAATATCTATAATGAATACTTTGCCAAAATTGGGGAAGTATTAATTGGCGAAATATATCAAATAAGAAGAAACGATTTGCTGATTATGCATAATAAAATTGAGATGCACATGCCACGCGAGCATCAAATACCAACAGAATCAATGCGTTACAAGAAAAATCAAAATATAAAATCAGTAATTCACGAAGTTCGTAAGAACGGACCGGCGGGGTTGCCAGAAATTATTTTATCTCGTGCAAATAATAAATTCTTAGAGAGATTATTCGAAATTGAAATTCCTGAAATTTATGATGGATTAATCCAAATAAGAGCAATTGCACGCGATCCAGGTCGCCGCTCCAAAGTTGCAGTTCAATCATTTGACGATAGAGTGGATCCAGTAGGAGCATGCGTGGGAATGAAAGGAGTGAGAATTCACTCGATTGTTCGCGAATTAAATAATGAAAACATAGATTTAATTGAATATTCAGATAATATTGCAACATTTATAATACGGGCGTTGCAACCAGCACAAGTTAAGGAAATACAATTATTTCCAGACACATTATCAGCAAATATTTACGTTACGGACGACCAAGTACCATTAGCAATTGGAACAAATGGTCAGAATATTAGATTAGCGTCATTATTAACAGGCTATAATCTAACCTTAATTAAGGAAGCAGTTGACGATATCGAAATTACCGAATTCGATCAAGAAATTGGAGTAGAACTAATCGAGAAATTAGTTGCTTTAGGGGTAAAAACAGCAAGAGAATTTTTAAATACCGAACCAGAAGTATTATTAGAAATTGAGGGTATAAGTGCGTCATTTATCAACGACATTCGCAGAATAATTCTTGCAGAATTCGAAGAAGATGAAGACCCACATTACCAAGATAAATTAGAAAATATTAAATAAAAAATATTAAAAAATAAATATGGCAGCAAATAATAAAATTAAAATTTTCAAGATTGCCTCGGAAATTAATATCGGAATTGGAGCAATAGTAGAGTACCTCCAAAATAAAGGTTACGATATCCAAAATAAGCCGACAACAACCATTTCTGATGAAATGGCAAATTTGGTTTATGATAAATTTAAAAGGGAAAAAATAGCTGCCGAAAAACAAAGAGAAAAGTTAGAGAAACACCATATTCTTAGAAATAATAGTGAGCAGGAGCATAAGTCTGAACATATCGAAGATACTTCAATCAAAGATACTTCAATCAAAGAAGATCCAGCTAAAGAAGTATCAAACGTACATCAACCTTTACCCGAAACACCTAAGTCAGCGGAACCAATTCACGAAAGACCTACTTTGAAAATTCTTGATAAAATTGATTTAACTCCTGAACCAAAGCAAAATGTAATTGACAAAAAAGAAGATAAACATATTCAAGAGAAAAAAGCCGAACCTGAACCAAATAAAGTAGAAAATCAACCAAAAGAACCAAAACAAGAAGTTAGCAAACCTGAACCAACAGAAAGAAAGATTGAACAAGTTAGCAAAGTAG
>DYPF01000504.1 GCA_020720105.1 Chloroherpeton thalassium | reverse complement strand
ATGTGCTGAATTGAAACATTTTACTTTCAAATCCTGCACCTGCGTTTAGCATTTCACGTTATGCCTTATAAATTAAATATTTGATTGATTTTTATTACTAATTTTTAAAATTAATAATTATGGAAAAAGTTGAAAATTCGATTAAAAATGTAAAACTGTTAGAGAATGCAACTTTACAACAGTTGTTAGCTTCTTTTGTTGAAGAAGCCGCTATAATAACAGACAGCAAAATCAGCTATTTTGCTGTAATAAATTCGACCGAAGACACTTTGGTAATGCTTGGTTGGTCAAATTCTGCAATGGCTAATTGTGCTATGATTGACAAACCTATTGTTTATCCTTTAGAAAACACTGGTATGTGGGGTGATGCTGTAAGAGAACGAAAACCTGTAATAACAAATAATTACGAAGGTTTAGTAAAATCTACTAAAAAAGGATACCCTGCCGGACATGTGAAAGTGGTTCGCCATTTTAATATTCCTGTTACCGAAGGTAGTCATATTGCAGGAGTGCTTGGCGTTGGTAATAAAGAGACCGACTACTCACAATCAGATGTAGACAATTTGACACATTTTGCTCAAGAATTATGGACAATTATTAAAAAGGAGGTTCCAAATGAGCTCTTGTCTTAATAAAATATTGTGTAGGTATTTTGCTAAAAAAACACCTACTATAGATAATAATTATCAAAATAATGTTCAGATATATTGCAATGGAGAACCAAAAAATTGTGCTATATATATGATTTTTGATAAATTAGGTTTTTTAAAAGTTCCAGTAGATTTGCGTCCTGAGCAAACAGCAAAGGCAAAATCATTAATTGGTAATTGAATGCATGATATCGATGAAATAGACACTATTAAAGGTAATGTATTATCCAATAATCAGAATAAGGGTAATTGTAATGATTGTGATTATTATTACAATTGTCCAAGAATGAAAGGGATTAATAAGTGTTACAATAGTGTTAAATTAAATGAAAAATCCTGTCATGATTTGTTAAATGAAAAAAGTCAAATGAATGATAATGATAGCTTGATGAACAAAAAAAAGGCATAATCGAGTAGGAAGAGAATGAGCAGGATTGCTCACTCTCAGACCTCTCTCACACCACGTAGCGTACCGCCCTGTACTACGCGGTTGGTTAAACATCACA
>DYPF01000503.1 GCA_020720105.1 Chloroherpeton thalassium | reverse complement strand
TAGCCCATGAATTGGGATGCCTTTGTCTGTTGGTTTCGTCAGGTCATCAATCGCCGGAACGGTTGCAGATGAACGGGAATCCGGTGGTGGAAAATTTGCGGCAGGCGTTGGAATGGATGATAAAATTCAAAAAATCCTAACAGGTTCCATAAACCTGTTAGGATTGCTTTCAAAAATTTTTACAAGGTAATTTCCTAAAACCGGTAACTTACCGATAGCATGGCTGAGGAGTTGGATATTCCGTAGTTGAAACCGGATCTTTCAATAGAATTGTTCGACGGATCATCTGGAGTTACTTTGCTTACGATAGTATAATAACTGAAATAGGGCATAACCTCAGCACCTAATACAAGTTTATCATGAATTGTATAATTAAAACCCAATACCAGATTAACGCCCGGTTGATATAAACTGGATTCTGTTACCCTGTCATTATTTTCAACCCTTTTATCATCAGTATCCGATTTATAATATGAATAATAAAAGGATAAATCTGCTCCATATCGGAATTCAAAATTTTCAGCTATTACTTTTCTGAACTCCTTTCCAGCTTTTACATTAATTCCATTACTAACACGATTATATTCGCTACTGTCTTCTTTTTCGATGGTTTTTTGGCCCGAAATAAACAATGTATTAAACCTCCACATTGATTGGTTGGTTCCCGTTTTATAGGTTATCCCAAAATTATCGAGATTACTGAACACCACTCCAACCTCCCGTTGTTTGGTAACTTCCTGTGCCATTACAAAAACAGTTACCATTAAAAAACTAAATACTAAAAATGATTTTTTCATATTGATTACGTTTTTAAGATTAATTAATTATTGTTAGATTTGGACGTCCGGTTGCAAAAAATCAATTATCGTGCCATAATTATTTTTATGTTAACCGCATTGCTGATTGTTTGAAATATAATTTCAAATTGGTACTTTTATACCAATACATGTTCAGTAAATATTTATAACTAATTAGTTACGTAGCAATTAATGGAATGAGGAGAATTTGATTTTCTCGCAATTATTCCTGCCTTCCCGCAATAAAATAATAATTTGCGTTCTGTCTCATATCTCACATCTCAAAATCTAACGTCTAATACTCCATGCAACACTTTATCAAAGATCTACAATTCTATAAATTCAGCCTGTACGGGTTTT
>DYPF01000502.1 GCA_020720105.1 Chloroherpeton thalassium | reverse complement strand
AAATCAAGTTCAATGAGTGAAGTAAAAACTTATTATGCAAATTTTACTAATAATATGCGAGTTCCGAATAACGGTTATTGTATATCCGGTTTGGAAATAAATGAAAAAGATGCTTCAAAATTACTTAAATATTCAAATAACCACTCCGATAAAAAACCTATTTTATTGATACATGGATATCAACCTAATAATAATATGGCAAGTGATGATTATTGGTTAAAAACTGCCGAATTACTAACCAATGCAGATTATACAGTTTATGAATTCAGATGGAGAACAAATGCAAGATTCAGTGATGTTGCAGATGATTTGGCAAAAGCAATAGAAATAATTACACAAGAAACAAGAAGAACCGTTACTTTGATTGCACATTCATTCGGAGGATTGCTTTCAAGAACATATTTACAAAATTATGCAACAACTATGCCGTATAATAATAATGTTCAATCTTTAATAACAATAGGAACACCTAATTCTGGTATTTTTGACAGTGATTATTCAACAAGTAACGGAAATTATTCACGATATTTTCCCGAAGGTCAAGACTCAGGATTACATGAAGGTTGTAATCAACTTTCATGTCATGAAGCCGGAGAGCCAACAGAAGATGGTTTAAGTGATACAGAAATACAATATTACGGCATTTCAACGAGTACAGGTGAATTGGTTTATAACCTTTCTCAAATGACATCAGGACATCAAATGCCAGTTGACACACTTGTTTTAATCGGATTAACAATTGGTAATATTCCATATACAGTTGGTAATATTATATTTGAAAAAGGAGATGCTTTAATATCTTATAAAGGTCAAAGGTTTTTGCCTGATTCGGCAACAATAAATAATCCAACAACAGGAGATATTGCAAAAACACTTCCCGGAGGAAAAAAATATTATGAATATGTTTTGGGTTATCCTGATTTGGATTTAACAAGTGCTGTTCCCGGAAGATTTATTTTTAATTTTACTTTGTTACAAGGTTATAGGCATTCATCAAGTTATTGGGGTAATGCAACTCACGGTTTCAGAGGTACTTGGAATGAAGCAGCAATTGCAAATGAAAATCATCACGGATATAAACAATTTTTAACTTGGCTTACAAGAAATCCGACAAATATTGCTCCTGTTTTATATCAAAATGCCAACTTTAAATTTAAA
>DYPF01000501.1 GCA_020720105.1 Chloroherpeton thalassium | reverse complement strand
TAAAAAGTGAACTCAAATGTCCAATTCATAGAGTGAAAGACTTGGATCGCCTTGTCTTAGACTAAACCGAAAGCAAAACCTTAATTTGTTCTCTTTGCGAGTACACAATGAAAAAGGAAAAAAGGGACAAAATGAGTTTAACAGTTCCACTTGAAGCTTTTCTCCAACAACTTTCCGATCTTGAAGTAATATTCACAAGTAAAGTGAATGAAATACTATTAAAAAACTAAACCAAACGTGATGAATTGCTCCTGAGTTGTGATCGACTAATAAATAGTTTTTTGCAATTTTAAACGGAAATGAAAAAGTAAATCCAAGAGCAAGAGGAAAACATTAAAGCAAATGTGCACAAAGCAAATGAATCAACCAAGGTCATTGTTGATAGAATCCTTGGCAAATACACAACTAAATCCACTTTCGAAGGACTTTATTAAAACATTGTTTCCAAACTGAAATTTGATAAAGAAAGTGGGGATTTATAATCACTTGTTGAATACGACGTAGCACTTAAATAAGCTTAAATGCACAGCACCAATTTTGTTAAATTCGCTAAATAAATCTCGGAAGACATTGATGGATTGTTTAACAAGTTCAATAAATATAGCTCATTGCCTGCTAATACGATATTAGATATTTCCAGAGAATATGGCATGCAAAGTTCTCATTTCTCTAAGATTTCTTCCTTGAATACCTCCCTTTTGCTTGATAAAGAACTGAATATGAATGAAGCAATGCAATACCTCCAGAATTCGAATAATTCGAGCAAAATTAATTTAAAAATTGATGGGAAAAATTGTAATTAATCTCAATTAATCCAAAACCTTAATTAAAGGATCAATTCAAATTCAAAGCTTTAGGAATGCGCGATTTATGTTCATGGTGGATAATTTGATCTCAATGATTTACTTAAATTATTTAAGTCAGGGTTATAGAATATCAAAGACTTTTCATTCCGTTGTAATGAAATTAGTATTTCCAAAGAGGAAATAAATACTATTTAATAGTAAAAAGCTAGTAAACTATCGGATTATTCAAATAAGAATAGTAGTGATCACTTTGATAAATGTGAAACTGATTTGAAGCTATATCAACAGTCATAAAAGAATTTCAATTTACCTTTCATCGATAGAACAAATGCAGAGGAAATGGAAATTACGT
>DYPF01000158.1 GCA_020720105.1 Chloroherpeton thalassium | reverse complement strand
GCATATTTGATGGCGAGGAATTTAGAATGTTGAAAGTAGAATGTTGAAAGTAGAAAGTAGAAGTGAGGTGCTGATTCCGCTAAAAACAATTCAAACAAGCTTTCCTAAAAATGATAAAAAAAAATGAGGCTGTCTCATAATTAAGTTTTTACTGTCATTCCCACAAAAGTGGGAATCCACAAATCCTCTCTATTAGTGGATTTCCGTTTGCACGGGAATGACAATTTTGAAATATTTTGGACTTATGAGACATCCACCTACAAATAATTGGAAGAAGTCATCAACCCCACGCGCTTAAGCGCGGGGTGGAAGACCTATGAGACAGATTCAATTTTGCAATACAGATATTTTAATCTTAATTTAAACCACGATTTTTGAGTAAGGGTTCAATGCTTGGATCGGCACCGCGGAATAATTTATATAGTTTTTGGGGATCATCAGTATTGCCACGCTCTAATATGTTCTTTCGGAAAGCAGTTGCTGTTTTCTTATCGAAAATACCATTTTGCTTAAATGCTTCGAAAGCATCGCTATCCAATACACCAGACCAAATGTAGCTGTAATATCCAGAATCATATCCACCCGAAAATGCGTGTCGGAAATATTGTGAACGGTAACGAGAAATAATTTCAGGAATCAAACCTAATTCATTTAATTTATCATTTTCAAATTTGTTGGCATCAACATTAATTGGCGATTCGATTGAATGATAGAAAATATCCAAATATGCAGCTGCTAAATATTCAACTGTTGCAAAACCTTGATTGAATTTAGATGATTTGTCCATTTTGTCGATTAAACTTTGAGGAATTACTTCACCCGTTTTATAATGTTTAGCGTACAATTTTAATAATTCTGGTTCAGTTGCCCAATGTTCCATAATTTGTGAAGGAAGTTCCACAAAATCGCGGGATACATTAGTACCGCTAATTCCAAGATATTTACAATTTGATAATAGTCCGTGCATTCCGTGTCCAAATTCGTGGAAAAATGTTTGCACTTCGTCTAATGTTAATAATGATGGTTGGTCGCCAGTTGGTTTGCTAAAGTTCATTACTAAACTAACAACAGGAGTAATTTTATTTGCATCAATGAAGTATTGTTCGCGATAATTTGTCATCCAAGCTCCACCTTTTTTGGAATCTCTTGGGAAAAAGTCCATATATAAAATGCCGAGATGTGAGCCGTCAGCATCGAACACTTCATAAGACATTACTTCGTGATGATACAAAGGCAAATCATTTCTTGGTTTGAAAGATACGCCATATAACTTATTTACTAAAGTGAAAATACCATCGCGAACATTTTCTAATTTGAAATAAGGACGCATTTCTTCTTCGTTCAAGTTAAATTTTGCTATTCTAACTTTTTCTGAATAATAGCTCCAATCCCAAGGTTCTAATTTGAAATTATTGCCTTCTTTGTATATCATTGATTGTAAATCGTAAGCCTCTAATTTGGAAACTTTAATTGATGGTTCCCATAACTTATATAATAAATCTAATACAGTTTTTGGATTTTTCGCCATATTGTTTTCTAAAATATAAGATGAGTGATTGTCATAACCTAATAACTTTGCTCTTTCCATTCTCAAATTAGCAATTTCTACGACAATTTTGCCATTGTCATATTCGTTGCCATTATTTCCACGATTAGCATAAGCTTTCCATATTTTTTCTCGTAAAGGTCTAACAGAGGAGTATTGCAAAAATGGCACAATCGAAGGATTTTGCAAAGTGAAAAGCCATTTGTCTGGCTGACCTGCGGCTTTTGATGCTTCGGCAGCTCCGTCAATTATTGATTGTGGCAAGCCCGCTAAATCAGATTTGTTATCAATAAATAATTGGAATGAATTAGTTTCGTTTTGTACATTTTGAGAGAATTGTAAAGTTAATTTTGATAATTTTTCATTAATCTGCATCAACTTTGCTTTTTGAGTTTCGTCTAAAAGAGCACCATTTCTTGCAAAATCTTTGTAGTATTTTTCTAATAATCTACTTTGTTCTGCATTTAAATTGAAAGAAGCACGATTATCATAAACTTGCTTGATGCGAACAAATAAATCTTTGTTGAGAGAGACCTTGTCGGAATGTGCGGATAATAATGGTGAAACTTCTTCGGCAACTTTATCCATCTCTGTATCAGAAATCACGCTATGCAAATTGAAGAAAATTGTGGAAACTTGCACCAATTTTGAGCCTGCTCTATCTAATGCAACGATAGTATTTTCGAAATTTGGAGCATCTTTGGACTTCAAAATCTTTTGAATATCCTTGTTGTGCATTTTCATTGCTTCTTTAAAAGCAGGTAAGTAATCTTTTGTTTTGAATTTATCGAAAGCAGGAACACCAAAAGGTGTCTTGAAATCCTCTAAGAGAGGATTGGCAAAAGTCTGAAGAGACATAGCTATTCCAATAATTAAGAATAAAAAGTATTTCATAATGTTTTGTTTTTATTAAGTTAAACATAATTTTAATTTTCTAAATAAACGATTAATTAGCTAAATAATTAATTTTCAGTGTTATTTTTAATTTTTTGCTTTATAATTTCTGGTATTTGTTTGCTTGCTAATAATATTCCCAGATAAATAATTAACTTGTCGTAATATCCATTATAGTACATATATCCAAAATAAACAGGCAAAGCAAAAATATCAGTATTTATAATTATCGAGATAAATGTTCCAGCTATTGCAATTAGTGAACGTACATAAATATCTTTGGAATAAATGTTGGAAATATAATAAATTGCAAGCCAAACAAAAATTGCTACTGGTGCAATAACAGCCATTACTCCAGCTGTAGTTGCAAGCCCTCTTCCCCCTTTGAAATTAATAAAGATGCTGTAATTATGCCCCAAAATAGCCATAGAACCATTAAAAAGGCTATATTCATAAGAATGATTTATTAAATAAGCTATTGCCACAACAAGCACACCTTTCGACATATCCAAAATCAAAGACAGAACACCAATCCAAGGTTTGCCTGTTACTTGCCAAGCATTTCTTGCTCCGATATTTTTGCTGCCTGTTCGCGTGATGTCCTGTTTGGCAAAGTATTGCGGAACAAGATATGAAAAAGGTATAGAACCAATTAAATACGATAAAATAAACATTCCGAAATCTGTCATTGTTGTTTGCTTAATTTAATTTGAAGAAACGAGAATATCAATAAAAAGAAAAATAGTAAGTAAGCCATAGCTGAAGCTAAACCCATAGCATCTGATTTGATGAATGCTTGGTCAAAAATATTATATACAATTGTTGTTGTCGAATAAAGCGGACCACCTTTGGTCATCACAAAAACTTCAATAAATACTTGAAATGATTTAATTAAATCAATCATAATTACAAATGCGATTGTATTGCGAAGTCCAGGGATAGTTATATGCCAAAGCATTTGCCAAAAATTTGCACCAGATAATTGAGCATTTTCGTATAAATCATTTGAAATTGTTTGCATTCCTGCAATAAATAGCACCATATAATAACCAATCGAAAGCCAAATATCCATTGCAATAATTGAATTCAAGGCAGTATCAATATTCAAAAGAAACCCTTCTTTGGAATAGGGTAGACCAGCAAACTTCAGTAGTGAGTTTAAATATCCATCTTGGGAATAAATATTGGTAAAAATTAGGGCAATTACAACCATTGATGTTATTGAAGGAATAAAGTAAGATGCCTGCCAAAAGCCTTTGAATTTGGATATTTTTCTATTAATTAATTCAGCCAAAAATAACGATATAGTAATTGTAATTGGAACAGTTAAAGCTACAAAGTAAAGAGTATTCCTAACAGATTTCCAAAAAATCTCATCTCTGAACAATTTCAAGTAATTTTCGAATCCAATAAAAGTAGCTTTATTAGTTAAGGTTTGATATTCAGTTAAACTTAAATATCCAGAATATATCAATGGATAAGTCCAAAAAACCAGTAATACAATAATCCAAGGCAGAACAAGGACAAAAGTATTTAGATGCTCTTTGAACCGAAATTGCTGAGTTAATTTTATATTTTGTGTGTTTTTTACCAATTCTAATATAATATAAATTACAAAATTACTAATTTACAATTTTTAAACAAACAAATTAACAAAAGGTGGATAAATGCGTTATTTATTATTTGTATTTATTGCAGTATCTCTATTATCTTGTCAAAAAAGTGAGTTAAAAGTGAATGGAAGTAAAGATTTTCGCCAATTAGTGGAAGAAAAATTAAAGGCATACTCGCCTGTAAAAGTTGACGCTGATTTAAGTACATTTTCCGAAAGGGACAAAACATTATTGAATTTACTTGCCGAAGCTGGTAAAATCGCCGAAGATATTTTCTGGCAACAATCAGCAAACGATGCTATTGCTGTTCGTGATTCATTAACAAAAATCAATATTCCTGTTGATGATGATGTTCGGGAATATTTAAGAATAAACTTTGGACCTTATGATGTTATTTATAGGAATGAACGTTTTATTCCCGGCGAACCAAAAGTGAGATTTGCTGGAGCTGGTTTCTATCCTCAAGATATGACCAAGGAAGAATTTGAAACATTTGTTCAGGTAAATCCAGATTTGCAAGATCAGATGGAAAGCAGTTATACTGTTATTGTGCGTAAAGAAGGCAAACTTATTCCTGTTTCTTACCACGAATATTATCCACAAATGGAAGAATTAGCCAAGAAATTAGAAGAAGCCTCAGAATTTGCAGACGAACCTACTCTAAAACGATATTTGTTATTGCGTGCTAAAGCATTTAGAACTGATGATTACTTTGAGAGCGATATGGCTTGGATGGATGTGAAGGGCAATATTGATATTGTTATCGGTCCAATTGAAACATATCAAGACGCTCTCTTCGGTTACAAGGCTTCATTCGAAGCAGTTGTGATGGTAAAAGATTCCGCTGCAACAGCAGAATTTGAAATGTTTAAGAGTTTAGTAGAATATTTCGAGAAGAATTTGCCACAAAATCCTGAATATACTCGCAAGAAGTTTAGTTCAGATACACAATTGAATTTGATGAATGTAGTGTATTTTGGAGGCGATTGCCAGAAAGGAACTAAAACAATAGCAGCCTCTTTGCCAAATGACCCGCGAGTTCGTGATGCAAAAGGTGGTAAAAATTCTATGTACAAAAATATGATGGAGGCAAAGTTCGAAAAAATATTAATACCAATTGCGAGTCTTGTTTTAGAATCAGACCAAGCTAAATTAGTTGATAAAAAAGCCTTTACATCATTTGTTACAATGCACGAATTTTCACATACTTTAGGACGTGGTTTTGTATTTGGCAATGATAAATTGGAAATTCGCAATGCTCTTAAAGAGCGATATTCAGCAATTGAAGAATGCAAAGCAGATATTTTAAGTATGTGGAATCATAAAATGTTACTTCAAAATGGGAATTTCGATGAAGAATATATCACAAAAGCACAGACAACTTACTTACCGGGCTTATTTAGAAGTATTCGATTTGGAACAGAATCTGCTCACGCAAAAGCAAATTTAATTCAATTGAACTTTTTATTAGAAAAAGGAGCAATTGAAATTTTAAAAAATGGAAAATATCGCATTAACAAAGAGAAATTCTGGGCTGGAGTGGAAGCATTAGCAAACGAAGTGCTAACCATCGAAGCAACTGGTGATTATGCTCGAGCTGGTGAATTTTTAGCAAAATATTCGGTGGAAACCAAAGCTATTAAAAAAATGATAGAAAAGCTTAAGGATTTACCACGCGATATTGATTCCAGCTATCTTTTTTAGCAAATTTAACTATGATTATTATGATTAATCTGATGCCTATGATTTTTTAATAGGATATGATAAAAAAAATAAATGATGAAATTTAAAGAAAATTAATCATCGAAATCATACTAATCATTTAAATCATAGTGCAGACTTTAACTATGATTATTATGATAACTATGATTATTATGTTTAACCTGATGACTATGATTTTTTAATAGGATATGTATAAAAAAATAAATGCTCAAATTTAAAGTAAAGTAATCATCG
>DYPF01000157.1 GCA_020720105.1 Chloroherpeton thalassium | reverse complement strand
TATCAACATGGGATAAAGCAATTGATAATTGCAAAGGTATTATTGAAGAACTGAAAATTAGAAATAAAGGATTAACTCAAAAATTACTTACAGGTAAAATGAGAGTGAAAGGGTTTGAGGAAAAATGGAAAGTTAAAGCGATAAACGAATGTTTAACTTTCACTCCAAGACCAATAACAAAACCAACTGAAAATTATTTAGCACTTGGTTTAAGAAGTCATGGTAAAGGAGTTTTTCATAAAACAGATTTTGATCCAGCTTCTATTGCAATGGAAACAATGTACGAAGTAAAAGAAAATGATTTAATAATAAACATAACATTTGCTTGGGAACATGCATTAGCAATTGTTAGTAAAGAAGATGAAGGTGGTTTGGTTTCACATCGTTTTCCAACCTATTCGTTCAATAATAAAAATGCTATTCCTGATTTTTTCAGACATTATATTTTACAAAAAAGATTCAAATTTCTATTAGAATCTATTTCACCAGGTGGAGCAGGTAGAAACCGAGTAATGAGCAAAACTGATTTTTTAAAATTAGAGTTAAAGCTACCAAATGTTCAAGAACAAAAAGCAATTGCAACTATTTTGGATAAAGCAACCGAAGAATTCAATCAATATCAACAAAAACTTGAAACTTTACAATTACAGAAAAAAGGATTGATGCAACAATTATTAACTGGCAAAGTGAGAGTGAAAATCTAAATTAAAAGGATATGAGTGTAACAAGTATAACAGATAAAAATAAATATTTACTTTGGGTTAAATCAGGAGGAAGATGCCAATATAGAGGATGTAATTGTTCTTTAACACAAGATATTTTAACCAAACGAAATTTCAATCAGGCATATATTGCTCATATTGTAGCGGATGTTCCTGGTGGTCCACGAGGAGATGCTGTTCGTTCTCCTTTGCTAAAAGATGACATTACTAATTTAATGTTGCTTTGCGATACACATCATCGATTAATTGATAGAGCTGATGTTGCTGGTCATCCTGAAAAGCTGTTACTTGAAATGAAAAAAGAACACGAAAATCGTATTGAAACAGTTACTGCGATAGATCAAGATAGACAAAGTCACATTCTAACTTATAAAGCCAATGTAGGTGTGTTTACTCCGGAATTGAGTTATCAAACGGTTAGTCAATATCTACAACCAGAATATTTTCCTGCAATGGCTGATACTATCGATTTGAGTTTATCAAACAGCATACAAAAAGATAGCACTCCGGCTTATTGGACAACAGAAGTTGAAAATTTAGAAGCACAATTTAATAAAAGACTATCACAAAATTTTGCTAAAGGGGAAATTAAACATTTGTCTGTATTTGCCTTCGCTCCAATTCCATTGCTTATAAAATTGGGAACATTAATCAATGATATTTATACCTGTCAAATTAACCAAAAAGTACGAAACCCTGATACTTGGAAATTAGATGATGATACGACTGAAGTAAAATATACAGTTGTAGAACCTGAAAATAATTACAAAACTGTAGCATTAAATATTTCATTGAGCGCAAGTATAACTAATGACAGAATAACTGAGGTTTTGGGTGATGAATGCGATATTTATACAATTACTATTGATAATCCATTCAATGATTATTTAAAAAGCAAGAGGCATTTAGAAGATTTCAGTATCACAATTAGACAATTATTGAATAAGGTAAAAGCGCAATATGGAGAAAAAACACCTTTGCATATTTTCCCTGCAATGCCAATAGCTAAAGCAGTAGAATTAGGAAGAGTTTGGATGCCTAAAGCAGATATGCCTTTATTTCTTTACGACCAAAATACTGCTAATAGTGGATTTTCAAAAGCCATTGAAATAGTAAATAAATAACTTCAAAAAGTTAAAAAAAATGCAAATACCATCTTACATAGAAGACCACATCAGTCAAATTCCGGCATTGCAATTACTCATAAAAATGGGTTATCAATACCTCTCACCAGACGAAGCTATGGATCTTCGTGGCGGTAGAACCAGCAATGTGTTATTGGAACCCATTTTAAAAAAACAACTGGAAAAAATTAACAGTATTCAATACAAGGACAAAGAGTTTGCTTTTTCAGAGAGTAATATCAATGCTGCTATTATTGCCTTACGAGAATTGCCTATTCAAGATGGTTTTATAAAAGCTAATCATTCTTTTTATGACTTAATAACTTTGGGTAAAAGTTTGGAACAAAACATTTTAAACGATAAAAAAAGTTTCTCTTTTCAATACATAGATTGGAAAAATATAGAAAACAACACATTCCATGTTACTGAAGAATACGCTGTTTTACGAAGCGATAGAAACGACACCTATCGTCCAGATATTGTTTTATTCATCAATGGTATTCCAATGGTAGTAATTGAATGTAAAAGTCATGTGATAAAAGAACCTGTCATACAAGGAATTTCCCAACACTTACGCAACCAACAAGAAGATGGAATAAGAGGTTTATACCTATATTCTAATATGGTATTGTCATTAGCAGTTAATGAAGCGAGATATGCTACCACAGGCACTCAAAAAGAGTTTTGGAGTGTATGGAAAGAAGTATTTCGTACTAAAGAAGAAGGAATAATGTACGGTGATACCATTCGTCAAATAAAAAATAGTGAGTTACCAAACACAGAACGAACTTCTATATTCAAACAAAGATTCAAAAACGTATTACAATTTTTCAATCAATTAGAAAAAGAAGAAGTAATAGTTACCGAACAAGATAAGTTACTATTCAGTTTATGTCAAAAATCACGCATTTTAGACCTAATTTTTAATTATATAGTCTATGATGATGGGGTTAAGAAAATAACTAGATATCAACAATATTTTGCCATCAAAGAAACCCTCAAAAAAATTAGTGTTGCCGATGCTAATGGTAAACGAACAGGTGGTGTAATTTGGCACACACAAGGAAGCGGAAAATCATTGACCATGGTCATGTTAGCCCAATTGATAGCCACCCAAAAAGGCATTAAAAATCCCAAAATAATTCTCGTTACTGATAGAATAGATTTAAACACTCAAATCACAGAGACTTTTCAAAAATGCCATATAGAGGTTGAAGAATCGCAAACAGGAAAACATTTAGTAGAATTAATCAAAAGCCCTTCAGATGCAGTAATAACTACCTTAATTCACAAATTTGAAGCTGCTGTAAATCAGGAAAAAGAAGGATTTACTTCTCCAAATATTTTTGTATTGATCGATGAAGGACACCGGAGCCAATACGGAACATTCAACGTAAAAATGCAAAAAGTTTTCCCAAATGCTTGTTTTGTAGCATTTACAGGAACCCCATTAATGAAAAAAGAAAAAAGTACAGCCAATAAATTTGGAGGATTAATAGATGTATATTCAATAACTGACGCCGTTGAAGATAAGGCAGTAGTACCATTGCTTTATGAGGGAAGACATAATTTAATTGAAGTAAACGATAAACCGTTAGATACTTTTTTTGATAAAGTTTCTGAACCTTTAACGCCTTATGGAAAGGTTGCACTAAAAAGAAAATATAGCTCAACCAATCAACTCAATAAGGCTGATCAGGTTATTTATGCAAGAGCTTGGAATATCAGTGAACATTTTGAAGATAATATTCAAGGAACAGGTTTTAAAGGACAATTAGTGGCACCCAATAAAACTACAGCCATCAAATATCGTGAGTATATAAAAGAAATTGGTAAAGTAAGTTGTGAAGTTTTAATTTCTGCACCCGATACTAGAGAAAATTATGAAGATGCTTTTGAGGAAAACGAAGATGTAGTATTGAAATTTTACAAAGCAATGATGAGTAAATTCGGCAAACAATCCGAGTATGAAAAATCAATAATTAATGCTTTTAAAAAACAAGAAAAACCCGAAATTATCATAGTAGTCGATAAATTACTAACTGGGTTTGATGCCCCAAACAATCAAGTTTTATATATCACCAGAGCATTGAGAGAACATACTTTACTTCAAGCAATAGCTAGGGTAAACAGAGTAGCACCGGGAAAAGAATACGGTTTTATAATTGATTATTTTGGAAATTTAGAAAACTTAGATAATGCGCTAAATACCTACAGTGGATTAAATGATTTTGAAGAAGAAGAATTGGTTGGGACAATCATAAACATCAATAAAGAAATTGAAAAATTACCACAAGCACATAGTGAAGTATGGGATTTATTTAAAACCATAAAAAATAAATACGATGCAGAAGCCTATTCAGAATTATTAAGTGATGATAGTATTAGACATCCTTTTTATGAAAAATTATCAGTTTTTGTCCGTTTATTCAAATTAGCAATGGCATCGATTGAGTTTAATGATCGTAAGAACGAAAAAACAATTGATAAATATAAAAAAGACAGTAAATTTTTCTTACAATTAAGAATAGATGTAAAACGAAGATATTATGATGATATAGACATTTCTGCTTTTGAACCTCAAATTCAAAAATTAATAGACAAGCATATTACAACAGAAGGAGAAGTTTTAAAAATCACGGAACTAGTAAATATTTTTGATAAAGACAAACGCGAAGCCGAAGTAGAAAAAGTAAATGGGAAAGCAGCAAAAGCAGACCATATTGCAACACGAACTATAAAGGCGATCAATGTTAAAATGAATGAAGATCCAATCTTCTACAAAAGCTTATCCACTTTAATAAGAGAAGCCATTAACGATTATCATCAACACCGAATAGATGAAGCATTGTATTTACAAAAAGCCAAAGAATACGAAAATCAATTCCTGACCGGAAAACAAAATAATGTTCCAAAAGCTATTCAAGACAAACCAAATGCAATAGCCTTTTACAATTTAATAAATGCAATATTGGAAAACGTTTTTAACAATACTCCAGAACCAAAAGAGGTACAAGCAATCACAGCATTAGAAGTGGAAAATTGTATCAAGAATACAGTATATGAAAACGGCACACTCATTATCGATTGGCAAACCAATGCGGAGATTGAGAAAGAATTGAAAAACAATTTGGATGATTTGTTTTTCGAAAAACAGCAACAATATGATATTCAATTCTCATTTGATAAAATTGACGAGACAATTGATGGAGTAATTAAAATTTCTAAACTTAAATACGTTTAATGCTACATTCTATCCAACATTTAAATTATGGTAGTAAATGCATTGAATATAAATTAATTTTTACTACCAGAAAATCATTAGGTATAAAAGTTTTGCCCGATGGATTAGTAAACGTTATTGCTCCAAATGATTCAAGTATTACTGATATCCATACAAAAGTAAAATCCAAAGCGAAATGGATTTTAAAACAACAACTATTTTTTGATAATTTTAAACCTCATTCACCCGCAAGAAAATTCATTAATGGAGAGACTCATTTGTATTTAGGTCGACAATTTAAGTTACAAATCATTGAATCTACTACAAATGAAATTAAGATTTATAGAGGAGAGATGATCATAAAAACTAAAAAGTCTAATCCAGAATATTTAGAAAGGAAATTAAATGAATGGTACAAGGATAAAGCTATTCAAATTTTTGACGAAATATTAACTCATTCTATTGTTAAGTTTGAAAAATATAAAATTGAAAGACCAACTTTAGAGATTAGATTAATGGAAAAACGTTGGGGAAGTTGCACAAAGTCTGGCAAGGTCATTCTAAACACAGAATTAATTAAAGCCCCCAAAGGGAGTATTGAATATGTTATTATCCATGAACTTTGTCATTTAATTCATTACAATCACACCCAAAAGTTTTATGAACTTCAGACAAAATTAATGCCTGATTGGGAAAAATGGAAGATCAAATTAGAAAAAGTAATGTTGTAATTGAATAATAAGAACTTTGAAAGGAACATTTTAATAGCTACAATAGAAGATGTTGTAAATGTGCTAAAATCTTATGATAAGAATCAAATAGATTTTATAATTTGATGAACTAATTCAAGATATCTAGCACCTAAAATAGCACCTATATTCAAAAAAACCTGATAATCAAACGATTATCAGGGTTTATGCGGAGAGGAAGGGATTCGAACCCCCGATAAGCTTTAGACCTATACACACTT
>DYPF01000500.1 GCA_020720105.1 Chloroherpeton thalassium | reverse complement strand
CTTTGAAAATATAAATCTTAGCATGCCTTTAAATATATTTTTAGAGGTTACCTTATGATAATATCGAATTCTTCTTCAATCCCAGATTCATTAGGTAGTTCTTCATCAAATTTTGCATATGCCACTTCGAGCATATCTTTTTTATTGGTGATACCGTATATTTGTATTAAAACTAACTCACTGACATCTTCAATATCAGACATTCTTCGTACTTCGCGTGCGGTAAAAAGTGATATTGACTGAAAAAATGGGGAGTCGGCAAGACGCTCACACAGACTTTTAAACTTACCTTCATATTTTGCATTTCGCAATTCTTGATCTGTAAGTTTAATGTTATTTGTATTTAGCCGTTGAAAAAGGTCGCGTATCTCAGCGTCATTTGTCATCTTTAAAAATCTGATAACAACTTTATAGTTCCAAAATTGTTCCTTTATGGATAAGTCCAAATCTTTAAAATATTTACCTGGATATATCCCCTTATCGGGTAGTGAAAATTCATTATTTATATACATTAATATTGTAGTGGTTCTTTGTTGGCCATCAACAACAATATATTTTTGTTTCCCATTTTCTGAATCTGTCATAATTTGATAATAAACTTCTGGAAATGGAAGTTTCATCATAATAGTGTTCATCAATTGAGAGCGCTCATGCTCCATCCATACAGCCCTTCTTTGAAAGTCTGGGTTAATTTCTAAAACACCATTATTTTGCAATTCATTGATCCAAGCAATAGTCTGCAACGATACATCGTATTCCATTTTAAAGCCCCTTTATTATTCTAAATGAACGAATATAATAATCAACTAATTCAACACTATTTTTAAAATACATAATATTTACTTCTTTGTAGCCAACAGTTTCATTTGAGTACTTATTTGAAAGTTCTTCATAATCAATCCTTGTCTTTTCATAATAATCCGGGATCCATTTTAATGTCACGAATCCGGAGTACACATTTTCGCCAGAACGCCTTAACGCTATTTGATTATAATGTCCGATTCGATACCAATTTTTCCTATGATAAGTTCTAAGTTTTTCCCATGATTTCAAAAAGTCATACTCGGAAACTATTACTAAATCTATATCACTTTCGTCCCCAAACGGACGCAGTAAGGTAACCTCTAAAAATATATTTATAGGCATGCTAAGATTTATATTTTCAAAGA
>DYPF01000499.1 GCA_020720105.1 Chloroherpeton thalassium | reverse complement strand
CAAATTTAACGCTCGATGTGATGAAGCCGGCTCAAATCAGTATTCCGCAAAATGTAATATTGACAACTTAAAAAAAGATTAATTTTGCGTTTCAATAATTAGATTAAAATGATTGAAAAAGAAATAAATAAAACAGAATATATTGAATTGTTGAACTCAATTAAAGTTCAAATACATCAAGCTCAAATTAAAGCTGCATTATCTGTTAATAGTGAATTGATTAACTTGTATTGGGAAATAGGCAAATCCATTGTCGAAAAGCAAGAAATTAAGAATTGGGGGAATTCTGTTGTTGAAAAACTTTCAAACGATTTGAAAAATCAATTGGAAAATGTGACCGGTTTTTCAAGAACCAATTTATTTGCAATGCGGCAGTTTTATCAATTTTATAAATCGCACAGTGAAAAAATCCCACAGCTTGTGGGACAAATCCCTTGGGGACATAACCGCTTAATATTAACCAAAATAAAGGACGTTGAGCAAGCTCTTTTTTATATTCAAAACACCATTGAAAACGGTTGGTCTCGCAATATTCTTGAATTGCAGATAGAAAGCAAATTATTTGAACGACAAGGAAAATCGATAACGAATTTTCAAAATACATTGCCAAATCCACAATCCGACTTGGCTAAACAAACCTTAAAAGACCCATATATTTTTGATTTTCTAACCTTAGAAAAAGGAGTACACGAATTAGATATTGAAAGGCAATTAGTAGCCCATGTAACGAAATTTCTACTTGAACTTGGAAAAGGTTTTGCATTTATCGGCAGACAATATGAGCTTAATATTGGAAACAAAACACGTTATCTGGATTTGTTGTTTTATCATATTAGATTAAGATGTTTCGTAGTAATTGAATTAAAAGGCGGAGAGTTTGAGCCGGAATTTGCCGGTAAAATGAATTATTATCTTTCGGCAGTTGATGATATATTGAAAGCCGAAACAGACAATCCAACAATTGGTATAATTCTTTGTAAATCAAAAGATAAAATTGACGTAGAATATGCTTTGCGAGATTTTGGAAAACCAATCGGAGTAAGTAATTTTACAATAACCGAAATTATTCCAAATAACTTGCAGTCGGAATTGCCAACTGTGAAACAGATTGAATATGAATTAACAAACAACTCAATAAATTAGTAAAACAGTGTATAATACATAAAACAA
>DYPF01000156.1 GCA_020720105.1 Chloroherpeton thalassium | reverse complement strand
GAGTTTTCAACAACAATACCAGAAAGAACAGGAGTTGATTAATCTACAAGTAAATGCATACCTTGAGGAACAGAAATAAGATCACCTTTTATAGGCGGAAGATCATTTCCCCAAGTTCTTTGATCGCTCCATCTCATAACATATTTAAATTGTTTTTTTAGCAAAGCTGGTACTCCTCCCAATAAAACTTCAAACTTTACTTCAGCTGGAAGGTTTTTTCTCTCTGCAACTTTACATATAATTTGAGTAGCTGATGAAGTAGAAACAACACATTATTGACCATCAATTATAATACTTGGTGTCCCTACATCAAGATAATTTCCTGTAAGGGTGATATCATAATTTCCGAAGACATCACCTTTATCAGGGCTCACATTTGTTACAATTGGAGTTGAATCCTCTCTATATTAAATAACTGTTGGGAAAGTTTTGGAAGTTACTCCATCAGAAAATACTAAATCACTTTTGAAACTTGTCGTATCACTAACAGTAACTGTATTCATAATGATTCCTGTAAGCTATAACTCAGAGATATTACAATTTGATTTATCTGTGTGAGAAAATCTTATATATCTGTATAATTTTGAATCAGTAATCATAATTGAATTCCACCCAGCGTGAACTGTTTGACTTACAGCGCCCAATGTTATCCATGTTGTGTTATCATTTGATACTTCAATTAATGCACCTTTTATAAATTATGATGCTACTTGCCAAACGGGGTTGGGGAAATATCGCACACGTGTTATTTGCACTCCAACACTCTATCCCATATCAACTCCAACATTACATGTAGCATTTTTAGAACTATAAATTGTTGTATATTCGTTGTCAAATGCCGATTCCCAGCCTGCAGTATCACCCCATTTTACTTTATCATTTAAGGATAATGTATGCTTTTATTCCAAAATAAATTTTGTTTGAGTTTATGGAGTAACTAATTTAGGAACATGGAATATAGCAGCTGTATCAGTTCTTGACAATAAATTTCCAACTAATCCATTGACTTTGATAATAGATCCTTGACCAATATGATTTCCTGCAATTGTAACTTTTCCACCATTAAATGATGTAATTATTGGGCTTACAGTATATGTTCCATCTTGTGAAACAGCTAATGCTGTTCTTGCTGTAGTAGAATACCATCCATATGATTAATCATATAGTTTAAATCCATATTGTCCACTATTAAGAGTAACAGGGAAATTAATAATTGTTGAACTATATGTCTGTCCTGTTATTGTAACAAAATATGATGGATCAGTAATTGAATAAATTTGAATAATTTATGGAGTAGTTGTTGATTTTACCGTACGATTTAAAGAAATCGTTGAAAGTGTATTTGGAGCGATTGTGCCAGTTGAAGTTAAGTCAACTGTAGGTGTATTGGTATTAGATTGAGAAAATGATGCAGTAATTGTAACACCTGTTGGACTAATAAGTTTGAATGTATATGATTTTGAATTGATGCCTTTTGGTATTCTTAATACAATTTTAGTTGTAGACAATGAAACAAAATCTAATGGAATATTAATTGAACCTGTTGTTAAACCTAATTTGCTATAATAACTGTTTGGCCATGTAGAAGGGAATCCCCATCCTGGAATCGTGATTTGACCTCCCATAACAGATATTGAAGATTGTGGTAATGTGTCTTTACTTGGATTTAAAGTCAAATCAAGTGAATTACTTTCTCCAAAAGAATCAATTCTTGCCCGAACAGCATAATATCCTGACTCTAAATTTGGCACAGTGACTGTAATTGAAGTAGAATTAGAATCACTTGGTGTGAGTACAGTAACAACCTTTGTAATTTTATTTTGAAGGGACACTTTAATTGATAATCCTAAATTAAATCTTTGGCCTGTTAAAGTTAAATCGCCAGATGTTGACATGGCGGTAGATGAAATGTTTTACAATAACGGGCTGTTGGCCTCACTGGTGTAAGAAAACCAACACAGATCTGCTTTCTTGCATTTTGTTGCAATCATTAATTTACTTTGGACAATAACATTTAATGGATCATCAACTTTATAAGCTTAATTTTTTTATGGAGTTCGACATTTTATTTATGTCGTTGTTATTGATTCAATTGTACAAAGTTGATTTAATTAATCACCAATTGTTACCATTGTTGACAATACATCTGCAACAAAGTTTTTGCCAGTTATTGTTAATAATGTTCCGCCTCCAATACTTCCTGTAATTGGAGTTATTGATGTTATTGAAACTTCATAAGTAAAGTCATTTGCTGTTTATGGAGTTGGTATAGCATTTCCAAATCCGTCCTTTAAAACATTTATGTTAAATAACCCCGGAAGACCCCCTGAAATACCTGCTCTAATTTATGTATCAATGACTGAAAGAATTTTCATTTGATAAACATTTCCACTTGAGTTTGTCATAAAAACTTTAAGTTGTGAGGCATCGGTACCAAATCCACTGCCTGTTATTGTCATTGATCCTTTAAGGACTGGCGACCAAGAAGTTGGGAAATTGCAGTTATTTGAACAGAAGTGTCTGGAGCATCATATGTGAAACTAATTGTTGGATTTTATTAACCGTAAATACTTTAAATTGTACTGGCTCCTACAGTAGTGCACGATGGAGTAGTTAAAACAGCGTTAATATTATTTAACGATTTAATAGTACAAAATTGATCACAAACTTTAAAAGTAACTTGGCTTGGATCCGAAGGAAAACCAGTTCCAATAATTGTTAAATCATACCCACCATTTGCATTACCATTAGCGGGATTTAGTGAAGTCAAGGAAAATGCTACATTTATAGCGGGAATTGCTGTATCAATCGCAGCATATCCAATAGGAGATATTAAAATAACTGGATAGTGATTTCCTGAGCTTAATGTAGCAGTATTGTCTGAATTTTTAGGTAAAGTGCAAGTGAAACTTGCCATTGTTCCAGTTAAATCTAAGCACATTTGGTTATCTAATGTTACAGTAATTTTATCGAGAGCAGCATTGATAGCTTTAGGATCTGATAAACCTATTGTTAAAGTATTTCCACTTAATGAAAGAGCGGTTAAAGTTGGAACTTAATCAATAAACGTGTATGAACAATCTGCATTACATGCTGAAAGAATTCCATTTACTGTCACTTCAACATTTGGTTTATCAGAAAATGTTCTCATAAATCTATAATCAATAGGATCAACAAACAAATTGCTTGTATAATTTCTTCGAGTTACAGCTAGCTACGACTGATGGTGAAGTTCCTTATTTACCACCTTTTAATCCAGCAGCGCTGGGACTTATGTCTTCCAGATTTTTATGATAGCCAATGTAGTAAACAACTGTTTTCGCGCCATTTGATGGATCACCATTTCTTTATACTTTGACCATTTCAAAACCATTTATTTGTCTAAAGGCATTTTAAAGAGATGATACATCAACATTATAGGGAATATCAGCATTCGAATATTTTCCAGTTGATGAATCATACAATTGAATAGGAATTCCTCCAAGAGTTGCACTAAATGTACCAGAAATTAGAGGAGAATGATCTTGGACTGGAGTTACTGTAAATGTTCCACTTGGAACAGCACTATATGTAGGTATAAATTTATGACTTTTTAGATCAGTTGTTCGAAACTTTGCAATGGATGCTCTCCATGTGAATTAGACAGCTTAAGATGATACTAAAGTATCAGCACCTTTTGAATCTTTCATTGCAACAGTGCAGGTTGTAGAATAACTACTAAACCATGAGAATTTATTAAGTTCAGTACAAAATTGGGCAGCAGTGGCATTTCATGAAATGGTAACGTTTTGATCAATTAATATTTATAATGATGTTTTATTAACTTCATATACTTTAAGGTTTAAAGTTCCACTTGTTACTCCAACAGAGTTAAAATCGATAATTTAAGGATCATTTGTTAGGTTTGTTGTAATGGTATGAACTTAATAAGTTTGCCATCTTTCAATTGTAGCATCTGTATTTGGTACTTAAACAGATAATGAAAAAGCACCAGGACCAGCGCCATTAACATGATAAACCTACATGTAATATTGTTTTCCTGCTTAAAGTTTAATTGGTTTTGATTATGCAGTTGGATAATCGTTATAATAATAATTTGAATAATGATTATATGGTGTATATGAATCAGCATAACATATTGGATCTGATGTAATTGGTTAATTTGATCCATAAATATCAGTACTAAGATATACTGCAAACATATCGTCTGCGATACCTCTAAATTTATAATATCCAGTCACAGTAGGAACAAAATATCCTTTCCATACTGCAGCATATGATGATCCATATATGGCTCCTGTTTTTATTTATCCTGAAATATATTATTAAACTATTTTATCACTTGTTAAAGTCCCTTGATCAAGTAATTTTTTAATGTTTTTGGGATTTGTATTAGAAATACTTGAAATATCATATCTTCGATATAAAAACCCAGATCCAGAATTATATTGATTAGATGGTAAAGTTGAATTTGTCAACAAAATTGATGTTTGACCTGTTTTTTACCCTAATTTACATTTAATTGATGTCAATGTTGATTATTATACTTTACAGTCAACTCCATCTACATTTACTGATACTTTTGATTTATCTAATGAGAATCCTGTTCCTGAAATTTATATTTCTTGGCCAGCTTTGGAGCCTTATTGAGTTGTTTTATTAACTAATGGTAAAACAACAAATTGATACTTCTCTGAATTGTTTAAAGAGGCTTTATAAGTCAACTCATAACTGGCAGATCTTCCAGGATATAAATGTTCTGAAACTGTATATTTGCCAGCTTATTGAAGAGTAGGTTGATAACATTGAATATAATCGTTCGAAGTATCAGATATAGGTGCTTGAAACAATCCAAATCTCGAACAAAGACTTTTATTTCCAATATAAATACCGTATACGTTTCCTAAAATAACAATAAAAAATTACCCAAATCCTTATCTGAGCCTAAATTTTTTATTCTATGAGTTCCATAAAAATTAAGCTTAGTTCCCTCACCTCCATAACTAACTGAAGGGTAAACTCCATACAAATATGGTGTTTGACTATACGCGTATGCAAAGGTGGTTGGAGCTGTTGCCTCACCTACGCCTAAGACACTTACAGTAATTGGTAAACTCCAATATTATTTGTAAATTGAAGGAGTTGTTGTTGTACATAATATGGTAGTATCAGTTGCACCATCTTACATTTTACAAGGGTAACCACCAACTGACATAGTATTTTAACTCATAATTGAACTAAATCTGAGTCCTTTTATATAGAGTTTGGTTCCACCCATAATACTCCCATATAAGGAATTTGTTGTTCCAGGATTTTAAAGACTGACAGAACTAATAGTTAGATCTGCATGCAAGATACTAATTAAAAGAATCAGAAAAAGCAAGGTCTTCATATTTAGTTTGTATTTGATTATGAAAATTTAAATAACTAATATTCAATTTATATGCCGCAAATTTCTAGCATTAAAACAAAAATACGATCATCGTTTTTATGAAATTAAAGTAAGATTTTTCTATATTTAAGGAACTTGAAAATGAACTGGTGTTTTGAGTTTCAATAATCTCCAAAAATTATTTACTTATTCGATTTAAAAAGAATTAAAAATTGAGTTTAAATATGAAAGTTGTTTAAAGTTTGAGTTAATTTTTTTAAATTGTTAAATAAATTTAAATAAAATTAGGTTCATAGTTTAGAAATTGAAAGTTTTGACTGTTAGTTCTTTCGTTGAATTTAAAGAAAGTTTAATATTTTTTTTGATTTCATATACTTTTTCAAAGATAAGACTTTATTGAATACATAATAAATTCAATTAATGAAAAAAAAAGTTTAGTATAAAATAAATGAGGATATAGAATGAAGAACTGAGGGTAAAATAATTAAAAAAGTATGATGTAATATTTAAAAGTTCAGAATTAATCTACATTCAAATTAACAGTAAAAATTAAAAAAAGAATGTTTCATATTAATTTATTGAATTAAAGCAGAAATAATGTAAATTTAGATTAAACAATTTATATAATGGTAAAAAAATATATTATCCGAATGAAATTATAACTAATAAATTCTT
>DYPF01000498.1 GCA_020720105.1 Chloroherpeton thalassium | reverse complement strand
CGATAAAAAAACAATTGAAGCAAAAATAGAAGCTGATAAAAAATGAAAATATAACAAATTAAACCGACACATAAATGAAAAAAAAACTAACTATCGCATTGTTATCAATCATTTTCTTTTCAATAATAAATGATGTCTATTCTCAAACACCTTTTGGAGTTAATTTAGCTGGAGCTGAATTCGGGTCTAACTTTCCTGGAACCTATAATAGTGATTACACTTATCCTACAAGTGCAGAATTAGATTACTATCATACGAAAGGATTAAATTTAATTCGTTTACCAATTAAGTGGGAAAGAATTCAACCTGTTTTAAATGGTAATTTAAATGTTCCAGAGTTATTAAGAATAAAAGATTTCCTTTTATCAGCAAAAAATCGAAATATGAATGTAATAATTGATCTCCATAATTATTGCAGATATAATATAAATGGGACAGAAAGTATTATAGGCTCAAATAATTTGAGTATAGCCAATATTAAAGATTTATGGACAAAACTGGCTTTTGAATTAAACACTTACACTAATATTTGGGGTTATGGAATAATGAATGAACCGCATGATTTATTAGTAAATGCTACATGGTTCAATATTGCTCAAGAAATTATTAATGGAATCAGAATAAATGACCTACAAACAAGAATAATTGTAGGAGGAGATAGTTGGAGCTCGGCACAACGCTGGATGCAGTATAGCGATAATTTAAAAAATCTTTCTGACCCTTCAAACAAACTAACCTTTGAAGCACATGTCTATTTTGATAACGATGCGTCAGGGCTATATGATTCTGATTATGATGCTGAAGGTGCTTATCCAAATATTGGCATAGATAGAGTAACACCCTTTGTAAACTGGCTTCAAACAAATAATCTTAATGGTTTTATCGGAGAATATGGAATTCCTGCAAATGATAGCCGTTGGTCAACAGTTCTTAATAATTTTTTAACTCATTTAAAAGCAAATTGTATAAACGGCACATATTGGGCCGGTGGACCTTGGTGGGGCAATTATATTCTTTCTATAGAACCTGCACTTGGAGTAGATAAACCACAAATGAGTACTTTACTTAATCATCTAAACACTAACTCTAATTGTCCATCATTAAGCATTGTTGAAAACGAAAAGCAAATCTTTTCTATCTACCCAAACCCTACAAATAACGAACTATTTGTAAAAAGC
>DYPF01000155.1 GCA_020720105.1 Chloroherpeton thalassium | reverse complement strand
GAATGGCAATTTCAGTTGTAAAGTTATAAACGGAAGACCAATCGGAAGTATCTTTATGATTAAATCCACGCACCCTCCAAAAGTATTTGGTTGAATTATTCAAACTATCAAAATTGTAGTAAACAGAGTTGAATACTGTAGTGCTTAAAACTGTCTCTGCAAAAGTGCTTGAGGTAGATATTTGCACTTGATAATTTGTAACTCCAATTAGTCTATTCCACTCTAACTTACCTTTAATTTTGCTTGTTGTATTATTTATGGGTTTGGATAGAGTAGGTTGGTCTAATTCGCAATCAACAAGGATAAATTCCCCAAAGCTACTTAAATTTGCAGTAATTTCGTTAGTATTTTGATTGTAGGAGTTTGTTAATTCAAAAAAAGTGCCTTCTCCTTCTTTAGAACGCATAAATACTGAAGTCTTTTCTGGACTCGAAATATTAAGGCTATCCAATTTTATTTTTAAAGTACCTGATATGCTTGAGATATTATTTGCACTCCAAACCCATCGATACGGATAAATCTCCGAAAAGGAAGAGTCGCTAAAAACCGATATAAAAGGCTTGTAGTAATGCTTTTCAACATTAGAACTTCCAGTTCCGTTTATACTGTTTACCTCAATGGTGATTCCAGTTTTAAATGTTGTATCGTTATAATTAAATGTACCAGTCGAGTTTATTGTTTTGGTTACTGCATCCATTTGGGATACTACACGAATTGCATTATATGTGGTTATTATGGAGGCATCATTAAAAGTTAGCTCAAATGCAACTGTTTTGTCAGGTCTTACTTCTGTAATTTTCTGTTTTCCCCAATTAATTAGAGTGTTTCCATTTGGTAATCGTTGAACGCTACCCATAATACCTTGATATATAATTGGATTTGGAGAGTATTCCCATACTTTTGTAGCAGTTTTTGTACTTTCATTTAATGAATATTCAACTGCTCGTGAATATGCTGGATTTTTTAAATTGCCATTATCGTATAATAAAATATTACCATTAGGTAAAACACTTATAGAATGTTGGTGAGAAAAACCATTAAATCCATCTTGATTATCATTGATAAACGTGAATTGATTCTTTTTTGATTTTGAGCCACCTAATCGCCATATAATTGAACCCGTAGTTTTATTAATTTTTATAATTTCATCATAATGCCGTACAGAAGCCAATATATTTCCAGAATTATCTTCAACTATTGAATTGATATGAGTTAAATCAATAGTATTCAATGTTAAATCTACAATATAAGTGGCATCTAAGATATTTAAATGATCCAAAGCATCCCATTTCCAATAAATTGTACCTGTTCTATCTGTTTCTACTATGGCGTTAGATATTACAGTTGCTTCTGTTTTCCCACCATCTACGATTTGGCTTAAATCTCGAATTTCAATTTTCGTAAATAAAAGTAAATAATGACCATTAGAAAGTACAATAACACTATGCCAATCTAATGAATATGTTTCAAGAAAGTTAATTAATGGATTTGGAATAGAATCAATTCTATTGATTTCCTCATCGTAAACAATATACTTTGAATTACTATCTGATTGGATCCAATTCCCATTAGTTAATCTAAAACAATAAGAACTTGAGGAATTAGTACTTGTAGAAAAACTAATATTCCCAGAATTATCAACTAAAAAGAACTTTTCTATTTTTTTGGGATAAGTAAAGTGCAAATATCCAGGTGCTGGGTTATCTAAAGTTGTTATTTGAAATGGATTTTCAGCAGAACTTAATGAAAAAATAGATAAAACAAAAATGAATAAGAAAACATATATTTTCCCTTTTTGTGAAATCAGTACTTTATTTAAGTTTTTCATAATAACCATAGATTATGTTGATTAGTGATTAATTAGTAAAGTTTGTGTGTTAACAATTGTTCCGTTAGTTAGTTGGAGAAAATATACTCCATTTGGAAGCGATTGTGTGTTAACAGAGAACCTATATTTTCCATTTGTTAAATATTCTCTTAAAACCTCTAATGATGTTCGTCCCATAATATCAAGAATTTTAATACTTGTAAAATCGGAATTGTCTAATTCCAAATTTAAATCGAGCTTATCATTTACAGGGTTAGGATAATATGTTAAAACAAAATTGTTAATTACATCATTTATGTCCGAAGAAGAAGTAATAGTAAAGTTATCTTGACTTATTGCCAACTCGCTGCCATCTTTAATTTTCTGAACTTTTATTTTGTAAAATTTGCCATCAGGGACATTCATCGGTATTGTCCATTTGAAACTATTTGAATAACTATATAAACTATCTGCTAATACTAAAATCTCTTCGTCATTTTGCAATAATGTAATTTTCAACGAATCTTGAAGGTTTGTATTCCAAGTAATAATGATACTGGAATCTTTTCGAAATACTTCATCTCCATTTGGATTAATTAATGATAGGTATGGTTGTGTTAATGTGAATTCTCTTACAGTTGACCATTCAGAAAGTTTATCCTTGTAATATGTTCTTACTCTCCAAAAATAAGTGCTATTATTTTCCAATTTTGTAAAAAATCTTGTATCAACCCATAAAGAGGTATCAATTACCATATTTGCAAAATTCGAATCATCAGATATTTGCAAATTACAATAATCATATCTACCTGTTGGGCTCCAATTTACAAAAACTAATGAATCATTTAAAAGTTTTGCTTGATTGAAAGGATAAAGTAAGGTTGGTGGGTTGATTGCATTAGAACTTCTCTTTAAACCAATTACATATTCCCCAAAACCAAAAGTTTTGCCAACAATAAACTTATTATTTGCATCAATGCTTGTTTCAAGCTCTGCGAATATTCCTTCACCTTCTTTTTCACGATAGAAAATTTTCATTTCGTTTGGTAACATCAGTTTAGGTAATGTAGCTAATTCGATTTTGAATTCTCCACCAAAAGCAATTACTTCATCAGCAGATAAAACATATCTCAAAGGTAATAAGACAGGGGATTCAGTGTTGAAAGCTGGATTTTTGGGAGCACATTCGAATTTTTTAACATTAATAACATTGTAGATAAATCCATCAAATTCTTTGAAATATACCGAAACTCCAGTGGTATCATAAATATCTCTAAAGTTATATGTGTTCCCTTTTAATACTTCGTATTTATCAACATTTGCTACTGGTTGGCATGCAGGTAAGTCATATTTAAAGGCTCTATATGAGTATGCATCATTAGGCAAGGACATCTCAAATTGAATTTGATTTGTAGCATCTACTTCAGTTAGGGTTTTAAAGTGTCCTTTAAATATTAATCCCCAATTAATTAAAGAATTTCCATTTTTAAATCTCTGAACAGACCCCATTGCAAAAGCAGAAATATCTGGCTGATGTCTGTATTCCCAAACTAAATCTACTTCTTTATTTATTTCATCAATTTGATATTCAACTGCACGTGAGTACCATGTTTTCTTCATTACTCCATTGTCAAAAAAAAGTAGATTGCCATTGCTTAATTTTTTGGCGTCGTGACTCATAGAAAAATAAATTGGAGCCATCTCGGAATGTTCATTATTGAATTTGAATTGATTCTTACGTCCACCAAGTCTCCAAATAATATCCCCAGAAACCATATTTATTTTCACAATTTCATTTGTTGTTGCAAACGAGGCAATTAAGTTGCCGTCATTATCGATAAATAAGGAATTACCGTGTACGTGCTCAAAAGTTTTATGTGTTGGGTCGTCAAATGTTTCTAAAATTGGGATGTAATCTGTGCTTCTCCATTGAAAAACGCAGTTCTTATTTTGGTCT
Source organism: Chloroherpeton thalassium (assembly GCA_020720105.1). GTDB lineage: Bacteria > Bacteroidota > Ignavibacteria > Kapaibacteriales > UBA2268 > GWF2-33-9. The sequence goes on along the minus strand of DYPF01000155.1, from coordinate 2,422 downwards.
AATTCTTGAATAACAGTGCCAATAACAACTGCATTTGGATCGCCATCTTCTAACAATTTAGTCATATCAATTGGATTACTTTCGTAAGACATAAGCAAATAATGACCGTTTGGAAGAATAGCAAATTCGTGTACATCGGCTAAATACCCATTCTTCATCTGCACTTGATCAATTAAATTGAATGAGGAATCTAAAATATTTTCAACAACCATAACATTCTGTACAGTTAATGGACCTGCTTGATATTTACTACCTAATTTTACTGGTGAACCATAAGAGAATAATCCATTTGGTTGCATTTTGAAATCTATTGCTGCTAATAGTGGCTTTTGAAAGTAAAATACTTCGCCTACCGAATCGATGATGAAATTATAGTTTGCTGTTTTTCCACCGAAACTTAAACTATTTAAAAAAGTGTAACCTTTTGTAGGTTGATTTATCGTATCAATTTTTATTACAGGAAAGTCAGCTGGCAATTGAATTCCAAAAACGTTATTGAAACTGAAAATTAGAAATAAAAATGCAATAGAATAGTTCTTAAGTGGTAAAATGTGATTCATAAGTTTCCTTTTTTGCTAAATTAAATAGTTAATATATTTAAAACAAAATTATCAAAAAGAAATTACAAATGATTTTGATTATTTTTTAACATTTTTCAGTCGAAATTCAATATATAAAATATTGATAGCTAGTTAATTCTGTTAAATAATAATGTAAATCATATAAAATAAACAAGTTGGTATTATTGATATTCTAAAATAAGATATATTTTGTTATAAATAAAATTTAATAAATATATTTGCAATTAATAGTAGTTTTAACTACTTTTTGTAGTAATTATACTACTTAAATTATTTTTTTAGTACTATTGTAGTAAAACTATTATTTTGTAAGTTTGTAATTGTAAATTTAATACTTTATAAACTAATAGGATAATCTTATGTTTAAAAAAATCTCTTACTTATCATTATTTATCTTACTGACTTTTTCTCTTGTGCAATCTCAAGAAAAGTCTTTCGGGATTTCCCTATCGGGCTTCCTCAAAACTGATGCAATTTACGATTCACGGCAGAATGTATCGATTCGCGAAGGGCATTTTTTACTTTATCCATCTGCTCCATCGCTTGATGCCAATGGAGAAGACTTGAATGAAAAAGCAAATTTCAATATTCTTTCTATTCAATCAAGAATTGCTGGAAAAATATCCGCACCCGATGCATTTGGTGCAAAAGTTAGCGGATATTTAGAAGGTGAATTTTTTGGTACTACTGACGGTGATATTAATGGATTTAGACTTCGCCATTCAACAATAACTTTTAATTGGGGTTCACCTGAATTGCTAATTGGACAATTCTGGCATCCAATGTTCATTCCAAATTGTTTCCCAGGAGTTGTATCTTTCAATACTGGCGTGCCATTTATTCCATTTGCGCGCAATCCTCAAATAAGATTCAAGCAATCTTTCTCAGATTTCAACCTGTATTTAACTGCTAATTCACAACGCGATTTCCAAAGTATTGGACCTGCGGGTGGCTCACCAAATTATTTAAGAAATTCAGGAATGCCCGAACTTAATGGAAAATTAGAATTTAACAAAAAGTTTAGTAGCAATGAATTCTTACTTGGTTTTGCTGGTGGTTATAAAACTCTTGTACCTCGAACAACAAATAAATTGGGACGAGACGCTACAAGCGAAACAATTAGCACAATGGAAGGACTTGGATATTTCAAATTTAATTCTCCTAAGTTTGAAATAAAAGGACAAGGCTTTTACGGACAAAATGCAACTGATTTATTGCAAATTGGTGGTTTTGCTGTTAAATCAATTACTGATCCAATGAATGTAACAAATGATATTTACGAATATATACCTTTGAATGTGATGAGCACTTGGGTGGAATTGAACACAAATATGGCAACTGGATTTGGTAAGATAGAATTAGCTTTATTTGGTGGTTTTACTCAAAATATGGGTGCGGGCGAAAATATTCAATTAGATGCAAGCCAAAAATATATGATATATGGCAGAAATGCTGATATCGATATGATTTATCGCGTTTCTCCAAGAATTGTACTAAACTCAGGAAAAGCAAGATTTGCTTTTGAAACTGAATATACTGTTGCAAATTATGGCAAACATAGTATTGATGGAACTGTTAACGATGCAAAAGATGTTGCAAATCTTAGGTTCTTGCTTGCTGCATACTTATTCTTCTAAAGATTAACTTCTATAAATAAAAGATGGAGTTCATTTCAAAGATGGACTCCATTTTTTTTATTTAACTTCCATTCTTTTATTATTAAATAATAATTATAGAACAATAACAATTTATACTCCTCTATAATACAACGGAAAGCCTCTGTAATATATATTTTTTGGTATTATCAGCATTTTATTGCCTTCAAACACTATTTTTCTTTG
>DYPF01000497.1 GCA_020720105.1 Chloroherpeton thalassium | reverse complement strand
ACTGCAGCCAAATAAAAATTCTATCGAACTGAAACATCAGCGATATAACTATCTAATGAAATTTAAATTTTATCATTCACGATTGTTGTAAACATTCTACTCAATTCAAGTGCCTCTATTATTTCACTCAAGCATTTGTAATCTTTTGTATGCTTTTTCTTTATTAGTAAATCAAAAATGTTGTCGAAATGCTTATTTATTGCTGCTATCGTCATTTCTGCTCCTTCCATCAGAGCCCCGCCTAAATAAAATTCACAATCTACAAGTTAGAGATACAAACATACTTTGCTAGAAGACCAAAATTCGCGATAGAATGATATAAACTACTATGTGAGATGATGATTTCGAATCATCTAAGTCATAGCATTACTGCTTATATACTAATAGTTGTAGACAGAATTGATGTATTAGTTGATTTAAGTGAGGTTGGTATTTTCCAAGTTCATTTGTATCCAGGTTAGTTTTAAATGTAGGGCTTGTTCGCTTAGATTTTGTGTATATTTGATGTATGATTTACTGACTTCATTGGTCTATTGATCTGCTTTATAGAAAACAAAAATAAGCCAAATCATCAGAACAATCCATATTGAAACTGAACCTTAAAATCCTAATAATTTGAATGGGTTAATTAATTTCTTTTTTTACTTGTTTGCAATCTGACTGATTAATTAATATTTGGAAAAAGCAGTGTCTCCCGAACTATCATGTTCGACATATTTCTTTCTGAATATTTACAGTTACTGTATCTTAATTGTTAAAATTTAATTGGGCATCTTGGATAGAATTATGATGATCCTGGCAAACTTAGTCTTTAAATTTCTGTTAATCGAAATAATCAAAATTCCAAAACACAAAAGGAGGGAGGTTTGAATTGCGAAGAGAGTTGTATTTACTTTCAGTTTGGATTAGTAATATTGATCCAATTTAGTTATTACTTCGTCCGTAAATTAGTCAGCTATCGGATGCAATTATTCACTAATTTCAGCTAAGATGTCTTACAACACAAAGATTGAGCCATAGAGATAGTTATTGATCATCATGTCAACAATTTGAAATTATTTTTGAACCTTGTTACCCAGTTAACTGGTCATAAAATTTGCATCTATCGACAGGGTCTAATCTCCAAATTATTTTTATACTTAGATGGCCTATAAAATTATTTCAGTTATGTTTTCATTTTTTATTAAATTGTT
>DYPF01000496.1 GCA_020720105.1 Chloroherpeton thalassium | reverse complement strand
AACAATTTAATAAAAAATGAAAACATAACTGAAATAATTTTATAGGCCATCTAAGCATAAAAATAATTTGGAGATTAGACCCTGTCGATAGATGCAAACTTTATGACCAGTTAACTGGGTAACAAGGTCCAAAAATAATTTCAAGTTGTTGACATGATGATCAATAACTATATCTATGGCCAAATATTTGTGTTGTAAGACAACCTATCTGAAATTAGTGAATAATTGCATCCGATAGCTGATTAATTTACGGATGAAATAATAACTAAATTGGATCAATACTGCCAATCCAAACTGAAAGTAAATACAACTCTCTTCGCAATTCAAACCTCCCTCCTTTTGTGTTTTGGAATTTTGATTATTTTCATTAACAGAAATATAAAGACTAAGTTTGCCAGGCTGATCATAATTCTATCTAAGATGCCCAATTAAATTTTAACAATTAAGATACAGTAACTGTAAATATTCAGGAAAAAATATGTTGAACATGATAATTCGGAAGACACTGCTTTTTCCAAATATTAATTAATCAGTCAGGTTACAAACAAGTAAAAAAAGAAATTAATTAAGTCATTCAAATTATTAAGATTTTAAGGCTCAGTTTCAATGTGGATTGTTCTGATGATTTGGCTTATTTTTGTTTTCTATAAAGCAGATCAATAGACCAATGAAGTCAGTAAATCATACATCAAATATACACAAAATCTAAGCGAACAAGCCCTACATTTAAAACTAACCTGGATACAAATGAACTTGGAAAATACCAACCTCACTTAAATCAACTAATACATCAATTCTGCCTACAACTATTAGTATATAAGCAGTAATGCTATGACTTAGATGATTCGAAATCACCATCTGACATAGTAGTTTATATCATTCTATCGCGAATTTTGGCATTCTGGCAAAGTATGCTCGTATCTATAACTTGCAGATTGTGAATATTATTTCGGTGGGGCTCTGACGGAAGGAGCAGAAATGGTGATAGCATCTACAAATAAGCATTTCGATAACATCTTTGATTTACTAATAAAGAAAAAACATATAAAAGATTACAAATGTTTGAGTGAAATAATACAGGCACTTGAATTGAGTAGAATGTTTACAACAATCGTGAATGATGAAATATAAATTTCACTAGATAGTTATATCGCTGATGTTTCAGTTCGATAGAATTTTTATTTGGCTGCAGT
>DYPF01000495.1 GCA_020720105.1 Chloroherpeton thalassium | reverse complement strand
ATGATTCCTAGGTATTTGTAGTTGTTAACAATGGGTATCTCTTCTATTGTTTTTGGTTAAGAGGTCATCTATTTGTTGTTTATTATCAAGATGCCGGATTTTGCGCAGTTAATATTCATTCCATGTTGTTGGCTTCATTGTTTCATCCATATGAGATTTTGTTTTACTGATGTCAAAGAGTTGGAGATGAAGCTTATGTCATCTGCAAATGCGTGTATCTAATTATCGTTTTGATTTTTCTGTTCGAATTCTTTTAATAGATTGTTGAGGAATATGTTGAATAGAATTGGAGATATTATTGAGCCTTAAGGTACTCCTTTTTTTATGCGTATAATGTTTTTTCCGTCAATTGAAGTTTTATATTGGGAAAGCAGGAGTTGGGTTAGATTTAGGGTGTTGTCATCAACTTGACTTTCTTTGAGTGCATTGATTATATGGTTATGCGGAACTGAATCGAAAGCCTTTTTAAAGTCAATAAATGTTATATATAGCACTGATTTTTTGTTGTTTAATTTGTGCTATAGGATTTAATTTAGAAGTAGAATTATGTTAATTTGCGTTCTGCAGTTTGGTTTAAAACCTATTTAATTGAAACTGTTAATTGAGTTGCTGTTACTAAGGCAGCTCAGCTAATTCTTTATGTGTAATTCTAACATTTTTATGATGTTTGAGGTGGTGGCAATGGGTCTAATGTCATTAAGAGTTGGAATTTCTTATTGTTTCGCTAGTTTGTTGAAACAGATTAATCTATTTATGCTGCTTAATTCTGGTATCTTTCTTTCCTTAATAATAGAGTTGAATAGTTTAGTTCATCCTGTTATAATTTGATTATATAATTATTCGTCTTTTTTAAGTTCTAATATGTATTTGATGAGTTTTCCTGATTAAAGGTCTCAAGCTGTAGCTTTGTTATGAGGTAATTTGTGGAGGAGCTCTTCCATTTATTAAATATTAATTTCTTATATGGCGGGATAGTCGTTTTTAAAATCATTGCTATTAGATTGATCTTATTCGGTTTCGTTTTCATATAGTTCCTTGAAGTATGCGTGTAAAATTTAATTTATATTGTCCGGGTTTGATTCGATGTGCCATTGATTATTCTTGTTTATTTTTATTTTGGTGACAAATGGTTGTTACTGATATTTTATTTTTGTTATTTTATTAATAAGTTGATGGAATTCTTGTGTTGAGTTGT
>DYPF01000494.1 GCA_020720105.1 Chloroherpeton thalassium | reverse complement strand
AGCTAAAGAAAATCCGAGTAAAATCCAAAGCATCATTGCCAAAAAATATTTCATGTCATTGAAAACGGCAACCAGCATCAATGCAATGAACGCCATTCCAGAAAAAGCACGCAAATAAGTTATAACCTTAATCCAAGAAAATATAATCGAAAATGCGCCAAACATCCTTACAACAAAGCAATTTTCAAATTAATAGAAGAAGTTCAAGATGCAATAGCAGCCAATGCTGATAATAAATAGCCAGTCAACATAATTCCACCAAGAGTACCAATAAATTGAACCATCCGACACTATTTGTTTAAACTCCTTAAGGATGAATATTATAAGGATTAGTATTAAGAAAGCAAGAATTACATTCCCAACTGCTTTGCTTGTATTTTCGGAGTAATGCATTGTGTATATTTCGACAAGCAAAAGAATGATCATGATTATGAATTTGATGAATTCTTGCCAATATTAACTGCTTGCATAAAGATCCCATTTCATCTCTGAGATTAGTTGCACGATTCCCTAGGGCACAAAGATTCGATTACTAATTGGCAATTGGCAAATCGAAGAAAACCACTTATTTGTCGGGGAGAGCACTCCTGGCACTGCAAAGACAAACCATTGGCCATGTGCGTATTTCTCCTCTTCTATTTAATCAGTTCGAAGCTTCTTTGAAAGCATTTCGTCTGTTGTACAAATTGTACTAAATGATGTTTTAGTTATTTCTGTATATCCTTAATTAATCTCTTTTAAATTAGGAGCTTCTTTTTTCAGTGAGTTTATTAAGTTGATTCCATCAATGCTTAGTGATCCCTCTTTATCTTAGAGGTGACTGAGTGTTTCGGCCTTTAGATAAACATTTGGCAGATTTGCAGCTTAAGTTCTTTCACAAAATTGCAATAATAAGTTCTAGCAATCAGGAAGACTTCGTTATTAGGCTATTTCGAAAGGGGTAAGGCCAAATTAGTCTTACTCAAATTTTAGTTTAACAGAATCCCCGGCAGATTCAATTAAAGCAAGATAAGTTTATAGAAGCTTACTGTCTTCTAAATAAAGCAAAAAATTTAGCATGGGGATTTTATATATTTATCCTATGTAGTAATAATTATAGTTTGAAGCAAATTTGTTAAGCCAAAGACTGAACTCTTAATTTGCCCATGCACGGAACTATTCTATTTATTCTTCATAAGTGAAGTTACAGTGGTTTTTTA
>DYPF01000493.1 GCA_020720105.1 Chloroherpeton thalassium | reverse complement strand
TTATATTTTCGATCTTGTCCATTGCAAGGTCAAAGTTTCCTGTAAAAATATAGATTTCCATTAAATCCTGCTCTTTGCATCTGCCTTGCAAGGCATCTAGTTTATCGGGTTTCAGGTTAAGGGCTTCGATTCCACATTCAATTGCTTCTTTATTATTTCCAATAAATGCATAACATTTCCCTAACGAAGCCCAATATCTTTCATCTGATGGCTCTTCCTGAATTTTTGCCTTATATAATGAAATGGCAGAATCAGCATAAATGTTACATAATGTTTTGTTATTATTTAGAAAACAGATAAATGCAAGTCTATATGATTTGGGCCAATAGATAAATTGATCCTCTGTAATTTCAAGGGTATCATTCTTAATAAATTCTATTAATGTTTCAAACTGTTTGGTATAATAATAAATGTAATACTGCACATCTTCGTTTCTGAGTCCCGATTCTCTTAAAGCCGTTTTCATATCCCCATTTTTATAAAGAAAACCAAAGAAGATATGATATCTGAAATTTTCGAAATCAGGAACCCTGGCAATTCCATTTTTTGCAGTTTCAATTTCATCATCAAATTGATGTAATATTCTGAAAGTATGGGCTAATTCATTAATAAAATAGGCATTTAATGGATCTATTTGGAGGGCTTGCAGTAATTCTTTTTTTGCTTCTTCGAATTTGCCTTGCCGCCTCAAAATATAGCAAATATTTGCATGAATTTCGGCCATTTGTGGTGCTTTTCTTTTTATTTCATTTAGGATTTTTAATGCATAATCATAATCCTGGTCAAGTCGATAATATGAAATTGCCTTAACAAATTTCACTTCGTTCAATTGTGGGTCAATGAGAATGGCCCTATTGATATCCTCTTTAGCTTTCAAATGATACCCCCGCCTCAATTCGTCTTTTGTCATAGCAACGGTCATGTAAATATTTGCCCTTTTGGCATAAGCTGCTGCAAATAAAGAGTCTTCGCCTATTGCTTTTGTATACATATCAATAGCCATTAAGTGCTTGCCCTGAGAATAATAATCATTACCTTTTAGATAAAATTTTTGTGCAAGTTGAACCTTAGAATATGACAATATTTCTGTAGATTTTTCTACTTTTTTATGCTCCTTGGAAGAAATATTATACCAAATAATGGCTAAAAACAATAAAACCAACATTGTAATTCCAGCACGGATAATCAAAAGCTTATACTTAG
>DYPF01000492.1 GCA_020720105.1 Chloroherpeton thalassium | reverse complement strand
TAAATGTAATAGTAAGAAAATTCTTTTCATTGATGACCAGGCTGATGAAGGTTGGGGAGATTTGATGAAAAATATCTTTAAAGTAGCAGGAAATAACTTTGTATGCATTGACAGTGCAAAATACAAAAACAGCGAAACAAAACTCTTCCATGATTTTGATGGATTTATCACAGAATGCCGCTCTCATATTGGCAAAGACTGGGATTTAATAATTATTGACCTGAGATTGAATCCAGAAAAAGAAGATATTGATAATGAAATGATTTCACCAACCGAATTTTCTGGTTATAAACTTATTGATGAATTCCTAAAGGAAAATGAAGGATATCAAATAATCGTTTCAACGGCATCAAACAAAATATGGAATATCAATGCGGCATAAGAAAGAGGGGCTTCATCGTATTATGTTAAAGAATCACCAGAATTTAATTTCTCAGTTAGTGAAACAAACAAGCATTATGAGAATTTCAAAAGTGATGTTCACAAATGCTTTGAAAGAAGCTATTTGAGAGAGATTTATAAAATTTGGAAATCTGTAGTTGAGGTAAATAAAAATCAAGGAAATACGTTCATTCTGGAATCAAACTCTATGTTAGATATTGCTTGGAATCTAATAAAACAAGAGCAACTTGACTTTAGTTACCTTACTTTATTTCAAATCATTGAGCAATATGCAAATCAGAAATACGATTACAGAGATAATTCTATTGAATTGGAGGGTGTGAAATACTATATGATTGAAACAGATGCAGATAATGAAATATGGAAACTATCTTTTAACAGAGACAACAGAAATGGTGATTATTTTTCTTCAGGTGATGAACAAAAAAGTAAAGGCGTGCGAGCAAATACTTTGTATAAAGCTTCATGTATTTTGAAATTTAACTTTTACAAAGATGATTCTTTTTTAAGAGAATTTGGGAACCTGAATGATTTAAGGCACAAGATTGCACATGAAGGAGCCAAAAATCAAGTAAGCAATAAGAATATTCAAAAAGTTCTCGAAATAATCCAAATGATACGACAATAAATAATTATGCACTACCACTGCACACATATAATCCAACTTTGCATCAAACATTGAAATTATGAGCATATTCAACCATTTCCAACATATCAACCTGACCAACGACCAAAATGATGCTTTGGTTATGATTCAGGATTTCTTGACCAGCGATGAAAATGTTTTCATTTTACAAGGGTATGCC
>DYPF01000154.1 GCA_020720105.1 Chloroherpeton thalassium | reverse complement strand
ATTTGATAATTATTCATTTTTAAACATCATTTCTTTGACAATATTATGGGGAACAATTTCTTCATCTAATCTTTTTGTAATAGCTCGTAAATCTTCAATTTCTTCAAGCAAAGAGTAGTACTCATCAATGTTCAAAATAATATCTGTTTTGACTCCATTTTCATCGGTAAGAAATTTTACATCACTCATATTTCCCTCTCATTTTTTCTTTCAGACGAATATTTTTTAATTTATTTTGTGGTGTGGTTGGCTATAATCACAGCAAATCAATACTGATTAATCTTCATTTACAATTTTTTGCTTTATTATACTAAAAAAAAGGCTACTTCGGAAAAAGTAGCCTTGAATGACAATTCTATTTATAAAAGTACTTTCTTATATTGTATAACTTAACTTGAAAGTGGTATATCTTGGCAAATATGTTCCGCCAAACATTTGATAATGTTTTGTATCTAATAAATTGAAAATATTCACACCCAACTCTAAACCATTGATTGGATAAAATCCAAGATTTAGATTTACTAAAGAATATGAAGGAACCTCACCTACATAAGTTCCAGCTAACCAATCAAAACCTTCGGTGTAGTTATAGTCTATTCTTACATCAATAAAATTACTTTTTTGGTAAGCAACCGCAACCTTATATTTATTTGGGGAAGTATTTGGTAAAATATTTTGGTAATCATTTGCCTCAATCACTTTAAATTTATAATTGGAATATCCAAGTTCTGCACTCAAATTTTTATTATAAAAATACATTAGATTAAGTTCCAAACCTCCCTGAACAATTTTGCCAACATTCGTATTAGAAACAACAAATGTAGGAACGTCATTATAGTCAGATAAACGTAATTTATCCCTTGCATTTAATGGTGAATAAACCATAGATTTAACTAAATCTGTGTATTGCTTCAGGTTTTCGGGTAAGTTTGGAGTCCATTCTGGAATATCAGTATTTACTTTAGGTAGAAAATTAGTAACAAAATCGTTGATTTGATTATAATACACATCTGCTGAAAACTTGAAATGATTGAAGAATGTACCTTCATAACCAAAATCAATACCTACATTATTCTCAACTTTGAGATTTGGATTACCAATTGCTTTTGAATTCATCGCACTCAAACCGAAATTAAGTTGTGGGTCAGTGCCTGTTAATGCTGCAAGAGTATCATTGATTTGCTTTTGGATTGCAGTAAAGTTCACAGGTTTTCCAGTTTTGGGGTCAAATGCTGGGGCATCAGGAGTTAGTCGATATAATTCGGAATAGTTTGGTCTTTGGAATGACCTGCCACCCGAAATTCTCAAGTTATGGTTACTTTTTGGTTTATAGACAAATGCAATTCTTGGCGAGAATTGAGTTTCGTGAATCGAAGCAAAGTCTACGCGTGCAGATGCAACAACATCAATTTTGAAATTGGTTTTATAGTCTACTTGTGAGTAAAGTCCAGTATAGTTAGCATCAACATCATTTGGTAGTGATGTGCCAAAAGTACGGATAAATTGGAAATCTTGGCTGGCACCAAACACAAATGATAAATTATCCATTGCCTTCAAATTATATTGAGATTCGATAAAAATATCTTTAGAATTATCTAAGAGAGGAGCATTAGGAACCATCAACCACATTGTATCCATTGTGTGCCTTTGCATATAATGTGCTTGAAGGTGGAAATTATTTGTATTAAAAGCAATACGTGCATAAGGACGTTCTACATCTTTAACAAAAGTTCTTCCCAAGCCAAACACAAACATTTCATTTGTATTTCGGGAGTAACCAAATTCGGAAGTAATAACTTTTTCCTTGCCCAAATCGAAATCCATTCTTAGTGAGCCGTAGAGTGACTTTGTCATTCTGTCATCTTCTGTAAGAATTTTCCTTTCTAAAGGGAGACCTGAATACTCTAATAACTGGATAGAATCTCTACGAGTTGAATAATTCAATCTTTGGGAAGTACCAATAGAAAGTTTATAACTAAATAAGCTCCATTCACCAGCATATCGAGCATCTGCACGATAAGTTTGATAATCACCAGCAATAACCGAAGCTTTGGCTCCTAAAACTTCTTTTGGAGAGTAAGAAGTCAAGTTCATCACACCATTAAAAGCGTTAGCTCCATAAAGTGATGCAGCGGGACCACGAATAAATTCAATTCGAGAAAATTCATCAAGCGGCATAGAAAAAGAGTTCCATTCTTGAGCACCAAGTAATGGCATTGAGGCATCTCTTCCGTCTTGTAGTACAAGAATTCTGCGGTTTAATCCACCATTGAAACCACGTGTATTTACAATAAAATCTGAAGCACCATTTTGGAGTACATCTATTCCAGTAAAATTCTGAAATACTTGAGCAATCTGTCCTGTGCGTGATATTGCTCTAATTTGCTCGGGAGATTGAGAATAAATTGCAGCAGGAGATTCAGTAATTTTCTGCTTTTGTCTTGTTGCACTATAAACTGTTACGTCATCAAATTTGAATACCTTTGGTGTTAAACTAATTAATAAATCTGATTCCGAGTTAGAAATATTAAGATTAGTTTGCAATAATTCATATTTAGATGATTGCACTTCTACATTAATGATAGTATAGCTACTTTTAGGTAACTGAATTTTGCCTTCTTTATTGGTTGTGTAGGTTTGATTCAATTCTTTCACAAATACTTTTGCATTTGGAATTGGTTTATTGTCTTCACGATTCACAACATTTATTGTTTGAGAAAAAATTGGGGAATAGATATTTAGAAATAAAATAAGCAATAAAAGTTTTTTCATAAACTTCTCTTTAATTGTTGATATAAATTTAGTTGTCAAAATTAACACAATCTTCATAAATGTCTAAAAATTCAGATAAAATCATTGCAGTTGCTCCCCATAATACTTGCTTTGGATGAATTTTCCAATTAGGAACAAGTACATTTTCGTTACCAAACTTCCAGTTTTCGATATGAAAATTATCTTTTTGACGAAAAAAATCTACTTCTATTTGAAATACTTCTTCAACTTCGGTTGGATTTATTAAGAAATCTACTTTTTTTGGTAAAAATGCAACATAAGGATGGATAATAGAATTAGATGGTTGAACATATAACGTTGACAACTCGAAGAGCATTTGTAAATTTTCTCTATTCAATCCGATTTCTTCTTCAGTCTCACGAAGAGCAGTTTCCAAATAGGTTTCATTTTCTTCAACTCTACCGCCAGGAAAGCTAATTTGACCCTTATGATTAATTAAATCTGCACTTCTTAAAGTGAACAGAACATTGAATTTACTTTCATTTTCAGTTAAAATAAGCAATACAGAACTATGTTTTGCATCATTATCAGGATTTAAACTCCTAAATGGCAATTCGTTTACAAGTGGGGAAGTTTTTTTTTGAGAATCAAAACCTTTTAAATTACTTTTATTAATTTGAGATAATTTCTCTATAATAAAATTAATAGATAAATTATTAATAGATAAATTATTAATAGATAAATTATTAATAGATAAATTATTAATAGATACATCATTTTCTGAATTCATAGCCTTTCAAATGCTTTTTAATTATTGCTAAATAAGCTTCTCGTCCCATACCAGTTTCTGATGATGTTGGTAGAATATCCATGGCAAAATTGCAATTTTGAGTAATAAATTTCCATTCATCTATTCGTTCGTCAATTTGTTTTTGGGATATTTTATCACATTTTGTTAACACAATCAAATAAGTTCTTTGATTATTTTCCAGCCACTCAATCAAACTTAAATCTAATGCCATTGGCGGATGTCGGGAATCCACAAGAACTGTTATAAATCGTAATTGCTTTCTATTTGTAAAATAGTAATAAATCATTTGTTCCCAATATTCTCTTGATGTCTTGCTAACTTTGGCATACCCAAAACCCGGCATATCAGCCAAAATATATTTATCTTCAATTTTGTAAAAGTTGATACTTTTTGTTTTCCCTGGGTTAGAACTGATTTTTGCTAAGTTCTTTCTTAATAAAATTGAGTTAATAAAGCTTGATTTTCCAACATTTGAACGTCCTGTAAAAGCAAATTCAGGAAGTTGTTCATTAGGGTAATCACCTTTCTTTGCACTATTGAATATAAAATTTGCATTAATTGTATTCATTTATTTCTCCTGAATTATTTATTTGATTTAAGCTTATTTGTAAAATATCTATCATTGATGAATGGACCAATTTCGGAAATAAGTACTCCAACAATCATAATGATTGCACCCATAATCTCCCTTGTAGAAAATACAATTCCAAACACAAATATCGATGCCACCGAAGCAATTACAGGTTCTAATGAAAAAATCAATGCCGCTTTTACTGGGTTTGTGAATTTCTGATATGCTGTATGCAAAAATGTAACAATAAACGAAGCGATTAAGCCATTGTAAAGAAGTGCAATAATAAGATTTTTGTTTAAATCAATATGGAAACTTTTGAAATCGAATATGAAAAAAGTGATTGTTGTCATTGCAATTATTACTAAGAATTGGATGAAAACCAATTGAGCTGTGTATTCAATTCCTTCCTTTTGCTTTGTTAGAATATCTATATAAGTTATATAAAATGCCCAAAATACAGTAGAAAATAAAGTAAGAATATCACCAAAATTGAGATTATTGAAATCAGGATTACTGAAAAGCCACAAGCCAATTGTGGCAACCAAAACAGCAATAAGTGAATATTTCCCAACTGGCTTATTCACTAATATTTTATAAACAAATGGCACTAATGGAATAGCAAGTCCGGTAATAAAAGCTGATTTTGGAACAGTAGTTAATTTTAAACCATAAGTTTGGAGCACAAAACCACCACCAAAAAACAATCCAAGAATTATTCCATTTTTTAAAGTATCTTTTGGAATATTTTTTAGATGTTTTTTAAAAAATATTGGGACCATCAATAATGCTAATGCAAATCTAAGCAATACAAACAATGATTCATTTGTTGATTCCAATCCTATTTTTGTAAAAAGAAAAGTAAATCCCCAAAAAAGAGTTATTACTACCATCAATCCGTCTGCTTTAATCTGCTTCATTAGTTTTATTGAAATTAAAAATCTAACTTTAGACGATATTGAATCAAAGTTATTCAATTTTATCAATTTTATTGATTATTGCTAAGTAAAATTTTATTTTTGTAATTTTACATTTTTGATTTAAACAAATTAGAATTATGATAACAAAAGATATTATTTCAGCTTTGGATAGTTCAAATATGTTTGCAACATTAGTTGATTTTCACAAACAAATTCGAGCATTTAGTATTGATAGTCAAAAGAAAATTAAATTGCAAAATCCTCACAAAATCAACAAAATAGTGATATTCGGTATGGGAGGGTCAGCAATTAGTGGTGATTTAGCTCGTAGTTTTATTGCTAATAATAATCCCGAAATCGAAATTCCAATCACAGTTGTAAGGAACTATCAAGCTCCAAATTGGATTGATAATGAAACTTTAGTTATTGCAATTTCATATTCAGGTAATACTGAAGAAACAATCACCAGCTTGAACCAAGCAATGGAAAAAACAAACAATATAGTTTGCATTACTTCAGGTGGGGAATTGGAACAAATTGCCAAAAACAAAAATTATCCTCTTTTGATGATTCCTTCTGGTTATCAACCCCGAGCTGCATTGGGATATTTATTTATCGCAGTTTATAACTTTCTAATTTCGAGTTTTTGCAAGGTTTGCACACTTTCGCGAACAGTGATAGAAGAGCAAATGCTTGCTGATTTATTGGAAGCAAGAGCAAAAGTTTATTCTGAATTGACTGAAAATAATCCTGCTTTATCATTGGCTAAGCAACTTGTAGGCAAACAAGTTATAGTTTATTCATCAAGCAATGTTCTGGATATTGTTAATTTGCGATGGAGAGGACAATTACAGGAAAACGCCAAGAATCTTGCTTTTGGTGGATACTTACCCGAAATGAATCATAATGAAATAAATTCATATCAATTTCCACAAACAATTATTGAGAATAGTTATCTTCTGTTTTTACTTGACCCATCGGATAATCCCAGAGTGATAAATCGAATCAGAGCAACTCACGAGATTATTAATGAGAAGTGGAATAATGCACAAATATTGGAAAGTTCAGAGGAAATCCCATTACTCAGAATATTTGATTTAATTTATTTAGCTGACTGGACAAGTTGTTATTTATCAATTTTGAATAATCAAGACCCAACACCAATCCCACTAATATCGCAATTAAAAGATATAATGTCAAAATATTAAAAAATATTAAAAAATATTAAAAAATATTAAAAAATATTAAAAAAT
>DYPF01000491.1 GCA_020720105.1 Chloroherpeton thalassium | reverse complement strand
AATATTATCATCAGATTATGAAAAAACTCTTAGTAATCTTAGCGATGCTCGTCGCAATGACTTTTAATTTGAATGCACAACCGACTTGGATTCTCCAACCAATCGGTTATCCATTATACAGTTCTGTTTATGATATATATTTTATTAATTCACAAACAGGAATTATTTGTGGATATGGAGGGATATTAGCTAGAACAACTGACAGTGGTGTAAACTGGATAAAGATTCCAAACAATAAGAATAATTCATATCGGGCTATAAGTTTTATTAATAATAATACTGGTTGGATTTCAGGTAGTAATTATAGTAACAGTGAATTAATTAAAAAGACAACTGATTCAGGACTAACGTGGGATTCTCTGTTTTTTGATGTAAATGGTTGTATGTACGATTTGAAATTTTTAGATAACAACACTGGTTATGCTGCAGGGATATATATGAAGAAAACAACAAATGGAGGACTGAACTGGTTTGTTATAGACCCTACTTCTCCATATCAATATCATCATATTAATTTTATAAACACAACGACAGGATGGATAACTAAATCACACTATGACCAATTTTCCTATGTATATGTTTCAAAACTACAGAAAACAACAAATGGCGGACAAAACTGGATAGTTCAGATCAATGATTCAAGTTCTACAAATAATCAGATTGAAGGTGTTAAATTTTTTGATTCTAATATCGGTTTTATCTCTACTGCAGATAGCGGCTTATTCAAAACAACAAATGGAGGTATTAATTGGATCTACAAGAATAGTGGAATAGGGGGAAAAATTTTCTTTCTAAATGAAAACACAGGTTGGATAGCAAATTCAAATCAAATTAAGCGAACAACAAATAGCGGTTTAAACTGGCAAACTGAGTTGATAACACAAAATTTGACAATTTTCACTGGATTATATTTTGTTAATGAATTAACTGGATGGATAGGTGGTCAACAAAGTGGTACTGCAATTTTGTTTAAAACAACTAATGGTGGAATAACTTTTGCAAATAACATCAGCACTGAAATTCCGTCTTCATATTCACTATCGCAAAACTATCCGAATCCGTTCAATCCGGTGACAATAATCCGATTCTCAATACCGGCAGTGGATTCCCGCCTTCGCGGGAATGACAGAGTATTACTGAAAGTATATGACATACTCGGTAAAGAAGTCCAAACTCTCGTAAATGAATCGCTGCAGCCCGGCACGTATGAAA
>DYPF01000153.1 GCA_020720105.1 Chloroherpeton thalassium | reverse complement strand
AGTGGGTTGAGTTACATTCTGGGTTCAGACGTTTTAAAAATGTCTTGGAAAACTTAAAAATTCCACACAAAGATATTACAGCCAACCTTGATACTGAAGTTGATATAATTTTGACTACAATATTTGACTAATTATTATTAATCAATAACATTAATATTAGCCAATATTTTGTTAAAAATGATTATTTTGCTATATTATTTTTGGTAAAAATTAAAATTCTTTTTCATTTTATCAAAATTATAAATTTAAATTAAATAGAATATAAAAATTCAATAAAGAAAAATATTAAAATGGTGATTTAAATGGCAAATTTACAAACAAATTACTTAGGATTAAATTTAAAAAATCCAATTATTGCAGGCAGTTCTGGATTGTGCAGCACTCCAATGCAAATCAAAAGATTAGAAGAAGCCGGTGTGGGAGCAGTAGTTCTCAAATCAATCTTTGAGGAAGAAATTGCTCGTGAATACGAATTAACAATTAGCAATTACAATAGAAGCCACGAAAATTATGAATATTACGACTATTTTGACTATAAAATTAAAGAACAAAATTTAGCTAAATACACTAAATTGATTTATGATGCTAAGCGAGATACTAAAATTCCAATTATTGCAAGCATCAACGCAGTTACTCCTGCCGAATGGGCAAGTTTTGCTAAAAAATTTGAAGATTCTGGTGCTGATGCTCTCGAAATTAACGCATTCATTTTACCAACTCAATTGCATAAAACCTCTTTAGATTTAGAAAAGCAATATACTGATATTATCGCGAATGTATTGAATTATGTTTCGATTCCTGTCGCTTTAAAAATTGGTCCATATTTCTCAAGTTTGGCAAATGTTATCGAAACATTCTCCAAATCGGGCGTGAAAGGTTTAGTTTTGTTCAATCGCACATTCAATCCTGATATTGATATTGATGATTTGAAATTAGTTCCAGCTAATATATTCAGTTCTGATTGGGAATATTTATTACCATTGCGTTGGACAGCTTTAATGTCGGGCAGAATCGGCGTGGATATTTCTGCTTCTACAGGTCTGCATTCTTCAATTGATATTATCAAATTGATTTTAGCAGGAGCAAAAACAACTCAAATTGTTTCTGCATTGTATAAACATGGTTTGTCTGTAGTTCCAAGAATGATTTCCGAATTAAATACTTGGATGGACGAAAAGGGCTTTGAAACTATAGATGATTTCCGTGGAAAAGCCAATAATTCATCAGTTAGCGAACCCGATTTTTTAGAACGAGTTCAATTTATGAAATATTTTGGCGACCGAGAAGATATCGTATAGTTAGTATTTTATCAAAATAATAGTCAAATAAAAATGATGAATCCAAGTTTAATCGCGCCCAAAAGTATTGCACTTGTGGGTGCGTCTAATGAATTATCAAAGCCAGGCGGTAAAGCACTTGCAAATTTGCTTTCCGCTAAATTTGATGGCGAAATTTATCCCGTAAATCCCAAAGAACAAATTGTGCAAGGCATAAATTGTTTTAAGGAAATTACCGAAATCCCAAATTGCGATTTAGCAATAATTGCAATTGCTTCCAAATTTGTTAATCCAACCGTAGATTATTTAGCAGAACACAAAGGCACTAAAGCCTTTATTGTGCTTTCTGCAGGTTTTAGTGAAGTTGGTGGCGAAGGAATTGCTCTCGAACAGGAATTAGTTCAGATAATTAACAAACATCAGGCAAGTTTGATAGGTCCGAATTGCATTGGAGTTATGAATACGCATTATGCTGGCGTGTTTGCTGGACCGATTCCAAAATTAGACCCTAAGGGTTGCGATTTTGTATCGGGCTCGGGTGCTACGGCAGTTTTCATTCTCGAGACTGCAATTCAACGCGGTTTGCCTTTTGCAAGTATTTATTCTGTTGGCAATAGTGCCACAATTGGAGTGGAAGAAGTTCTTGAATATTGGGATAATAATTTCGGCGAAAACTCCTCCAAAATTAAACTTATTTATATTGAACAAGTTCATAATCCTCAGAAATTCTTAAAGCATACTACATCGCTTATCAAAAAAGGTTGCCGTATTGCAGCCGTTAAATCAGGCACAAGTGAAGCTGGTTCTCGTGCAGTCTCTTCGCACACAGGTTCGCTTGCTGGTAGTGATTCTGCAGTAGATGCATTATTCCGAAAAGCAGGAATAATCCGGTGCTCCAGCCGTGATGAGTTGATTACTATTGGTAGTGTTTTATTTTATAAAGAGTTGAAAGGTAATAATATTGCGATAATAACTCATGCGGGCGGACCTGGCATTTTATGCACAGATGCACTCCAAAAGAATGGAATGAATGTGCCTAAGATTGAAGATGAGAAAGCTAATGAATTATTATCCAAGTTATATTATGGCAGTTCTGTTGCAAATCCAATCGACTTTTTAGCAACAGGAACAGCCGAGCAATTAGGAATAATTTTAGATTATGTTGATAATTACTTTGATAATATTGACGGAAGTATTGTTATCTTTGGTACCCCCGGTTTATTTGATGTTACAGATGCTTATAATGTGCTAAATAACAAAATCAACACTCTCAAAAAGCCAATTTTCCCAGTTTTGCCTTCGCCAGTGCAAGCCGCAAAGGAAACTGAGCACTTTATTAATTTAGGAAAAGCAATTTTCCCAGACGAAGCTAATTTAGCAACTGCATTAGCAAAAGTGTATAATACGAACAAGCCAGCCGAAATTGAAAAATATAATTTAACTAAAGAAGATATTGAATTTCGCAATGAAATATTTTCTAAAGTTAGTACAAATGAATTTTTACCACCAGATATTAATAAAAATATATTGGAGTATGTTGGATTGCCACTTGTGCCTGAATATTACTATGCTGATAAAAAGAGCATCGACAAAGATGTTCACAATTTCCAATATCCAGTAGTAATGAAAGTTATCGGTCCAGTACATAAGTCTGATGTTGGCGGAGTAGTGTTAAATATCCAAAATGGAGAAGAAGTTTTATCCAATTATGATAAATTAATGCAGATTACTGACGCAACTGGGGTATTAGTGCAGCCAATGGTGTCAGGAACTGAATTATTTATTGGATTGAAAAAAGAAGACGATTTTGGTCATATAATTTTCTTTGGCTTGGGTGGTATTTTTGTTGAAGTATTAAAGGATATTTCATACAAATTACTTCCAATAAATAATTATGAAGCCCATGAATTAATTAAAAGTATTAAATCATACCCACTTATTCAAGGAATAAGAGGCAAGAAAGGGATTGACCAAGATAGATTAGCTGATATATTGATGAAAGTATCTAAACTATCACAAATATTGCCTGAAATCACAGAAATGGACATAAATCCTTTGATAGCAACAGAAAATAGTATCTTCTCAGTTGATATGAGAATTAAAATATAAAAATATACATTTATTCAATTTAATTAGGTGTTGGACATTTTACAAGTGTCTAACACCTATTATTTTTCTTCTTTTATCAACTTTATTACAGCCCTAAAATTGAAATTTTTCTTTCATTTTGTAACTTTTTGCTAAAAAATGTGTTTATATGTATAGAATTTAGTATCTATTTGTAATTTAGTGTAAACAAAGATTGCAGAAGCAATAAAAGTACAGAAATTCAATGAACATGCGACTATTTTCCCAAATCCGGTAAATAATTCAACTAAAATAACCTTTACTTTAACACAATCTTTATATGTTTCGATTAAAATATTTGATATTTTTGGATTGGAAATTGCATCTTCAGTGCAAGATGTTCTTGCGTCAGGTGAATATACTCAAACTTTCGACATGTTTAACTTTACAAGTGGTCACTATTTTTATAAAATTGAAACAAATCATTTTGTAGAAACAGGGAAAATACTTAAATTGTAAAATAATTTTTTGGTGAACAAATGAGAATATTATTTCTGATGGTAGTGATTAGTATAATTATAATACTTCTGTTAAATTCATTTGAGACTAGAGTTGATTGTCCTGCAAAGAACCCATTTCCAGGTTTTGTGATTACTTTTGATGATGCTTTCATTGATGAATGGTTTAATTCTGTTGATTTTTTCAATGATAACAATATAACCCCTACTTTTTTTATATCTGGTTTTTCATATTTAGACAGTACTAAAAAAAATAAAATTAAGAGGTTGTCAGATTTAGGTTTTGAAATAGGCGTTCATTCTTTGAATCATTTAGATTATTTTGATTATATAAAAGAACACTCAGTTGACAACTTCTATACTGATGAAATTTATCCTGAGATAGTCTCAATGGAGAAATACGGAATAAATCCAAGGTATTTTTCATTTCCTTATGGCTTTAACGATTCTGAACTTGACACATTATCACTTAAGAAATTTTCTTTGTTGCGAGATATTACAGAATATCAAAGACATTTTTATACAAGGTTATTTACTGATCTCGATAGAAATGACGAAATCTTCTTTACTCCTTGTACTGGGAGAGTTATCAAAGCTTTAGGTGTTGATAAAAACTTCAATTTGAAAATTAATGATATTAAAGAATGCTTTGTACGAGCAAAAAAGAACAATGAAATTATTGTGTTTTATGCGCATAAACCGGTTAACCATGCAAAAAATGATTATGAAATTGAATATAAATATATGTCCGAATTATTTACACTTGCAAAGGAAATGGGCATTAGGGCTTGCAAACTAAGTGATTTAGATTCCATATCATTGAAATATTCGCGATAATTAACTTTAAATCTTTATAGGGCTGTTACTTACTACGTTAGCAGCCCTTTTTCTTTTTTCAGTAATTCTCTCATTTTACTATTTGTGAAAACAAAAATAAATCATAATCGTTTTTAATTTTTTAATGTTTTCCATTCGAACTATAAGAAAATTAGCTTATTATGATGAGTATCTTCTCAGTTGATATGAGAATTAAAATATAAATATAAGGAGACTTTATGAGTTATCGTATCGAAAAGGACACAATGGGTGAAATCCAAGTCCCAAACGAGTTTTATTATGGGGCACAATCTGCCCGTTCATTGATACATTTTGAAATTGGTATCGAAAAAATGCCACGCGAAATTATTCGAGCATTGGGCATTTTGAAGAAAGCTGCTGCTTTAGCTAATAATGAATTAGGCAAATTGCCTGAGGATAAAAAGAATTTGATAGCCGCTGCTTGCGACGAAGTAATCGAAGGCAAACTTGATGCACATTTTCCATTATCAATTTGGCAAACTGGTTCGGGCACACAGACAAATATGAATTCCAACGAAGTTATATCCAATCGTGCTATCGAAATGGCAGGCGGAGAAATGGGTAGCAAAAAGCCAATTCATCCAAATGATGATGTAAACAAATCGCAAAGCTCAAATGACACTTTCCCAACTGCAATGCATATCGCTGCTGCCGAACAAATCGTAAATTACTTAATTCCATCTTTGAAAATTTTCCGTAACACCTTGCAAGCAAAAGCAGATGAATTTAAAGATATTATCAAGGTTGGTCGCACTCACTTGCAAGATGCAGTGCCATTAACATTAGGTCAAGAATTTTCGGCTTATGTGCAACAACTCGATATGGCATTGAACCGCTTGAATTTAGTTTTACCCGGAATTTATGAATTAGCTATCGGCGGAACTGCTGTTGGCACTGGACTAAATACACATCCTGAATTTGCCGACAGAACAGCTGCAAAAATTGCTGAAATTACAGGTCTTCCGTTTATCGCTGCACCAAATAAGTTCGAAGCATTAGCAGCTCACGATGCTTTGGTATTTGCACACGGTGCGTTGAAAACTATTGCTGCGTCATTTATGAAAATTGCAAATGATATTCGCTGGTTGGCTTCTGGTCCTCGTTGCGGTATTGGCGAATTGTCAATTCCCGAAAACGAACCGGGTTCATCAATTATGCCAGGTAAAGTAAATCCAACTCAGAGCGAAGCAATGACAATGGTTGCTGTGCAAGTGATGGCAAATGATGTTGCAGTTAATATGGCAGGAGCTTCGGGCAATTTTGAATTGAATGTGTTCAAGCCAGTATTGATCTATAATTTCTTGCAAAGCGTGCGATTATTAGCCGATACTGCTCGTATGTTCAACGAACATTGTGCAATTGGAATTGAAGCTGACAAAGAAAAGATTGATTATTATGTTCATAATACATTAATGTTAGTTACAGCATTGAACCCATATATTGGTTATGATAATGCAGCAAAAATTGCAAAATATGCTCACAAAAATAAATTAACATTAAAACAAGCAGCTACACAATTGGAAGTTCTTTCCGAAGAAGATTTCGACAAATATGTAAAACCAGAAAATATGACTGGACCAAGCTTGTAATCATTGTTGTTTTTAAAAATGAAAATCCCCC
>DYPF01000490.1 GCA_020720105.1 Chloroherpeton thalassium | reverse complement strand
TAATAAAAGAAGACGGCTTTGTCGACAAACTTGCCTCTGAAGAAGAGTAAAAAATATAAAAACCGTTTATTATTTGGTAATTAAATTAAGAGCCTGTCTGGTTAAAATCAAAATTTAGCCCAAAAAGCTTATAGCTAAAGGCTCTCTTAAGGACTGCGGTTAAAGCTGAAACGGCTTGCCTGGCAAGGCGGCGCAGGCTTTAACAAGACAGCTTCTAAGATAACAGGCAAAACGGATTTGTTTGGTAACTACGCTGACTAACTTGATTCATTCCAAAAATGTTCATACCGGAACTATTTCCAAATATTAATGCAAGAATAAGTTGCATATATGAATTTTTATTCAAAGACTGGCGCGAAGTAGATGGGGTGGATGTCTTTTTATTTTCTGAAGATTGAGAAGCCAGACTTTGCAATAATGATACAATTTGATCAAGTTTGGATGTTTCTGTAGTTGATTCAGGTTCTTCTTCAACAGTAGTATATGTGTTATTTGTAACTGTATTTGTAACTGTATCTTTTACTAAATTATTATTTAAATTTAAGATAAGTCCTTCCAAAGTGCTTAATTTAACCGTTGCTCCATTTATATCTGTATAAGTTGTTCCGTCTGTAACGCCTATTTTATTACCTTTTGAATCTGTAACGATTCCGTTGTCAATTTTAAAGTCGCCTCCATTAAATGTAGCATTTCCTGTAAAATTTTTATTAATAGTAGCATTTGTGCTTGAAGTTGTATCGGAACTTGAATGATCGTCAGAAACAGAATTTGAAGACGTGCTTGCAGATCCTAAATTCATTGAAAGCCCTGAAACATCATTTAAAGCAACCGTAGCACCTTCATTATTAGTAAAAATACTTCCATTAGTAGTGCCAATTGTTGTTCCCTTGGAATCTGTGACGACTCCATTTGTAATTGTATAATTCCCCCCGTTTACTGAAGCAACGCCATTAATTGCAGTTGATGTCATAATAAATTTCCTCCTATAATTATATCTAGTATGTAAGTTATATTCCCCAAAATGATATTCATTTTTATCAGATATTTATTTGCATAAAAATTATGAAATTAATGCTCTATATATATAAAAACAATAAACAGCATATACATTCAAAATACGATGTATCTTGTTACAAAATTTAATAATACAGCTTGAATCAATAGATTCTAAAAAAGGGCTTATGCCCTTTTTTTAATTCTCAATAATAACCTTTACA
>DYPF01000152.1 GCA_020720105.1 Chloroherpeton thalassium | reverse complement strand
AAACTGAATTTACTAAAAAAAATGGCTACCTTTTGAGTAGCCATTTCTTGATTAATTATAATTATACTTTATTCAATCCAATTAAATTGGGAATTTAATTGAGTTTTATTTCCTACTAATTTTACGAAATACTTTCCATTTGATAAATTCAACGAATTTATTACAATAGTATTTGTATTAAAGTTTGTGTTGCTAATATTTTCAGAATAAATAATTGCTCCATTAATATCGTAGATATCTAAGTGCAATGCCAAATCTTTCGCTGTATAATCAACTTTAATAATATTACTCTTTTTATCTGCATAAACTGAGATAGAATAATTATTAACTTCGCCAGTTTCAACGCTATTTTCGCCATTAGTAATTTTATTAATCTTATTAATTTCAATATCATCATATTCAACATACTCAGTTTCACCTGACCAACGTACTTTAACTTTTTCAATTTCATTAGCATTACCGATTCCAAAGTGCAAGCGTGAAGGTTTTTGCATCCTTTGACCACGTCCAGCAACAACTTCTTGAGTATAAACATTTCCATTAGCATACACTTTCACTTTTGCTCCAATAGGAACTTTCAGTCCATTGTAATTAATCAAATCAAGTTCAACCCAATTATTGTTTGTTGTTTCGTAGTAATTTTTAAATAAAGAGAATTTCCTATTTATTGACATTGCTAAGTCTAATTTACCATCATTATCAAAATCAGCCCAGCAAGCATCATCGCCAGAAACAATTCGATTCAAACCAGAAACAAATGTTGAATTTTTAAAAGTATGGTCTTCGTTTTGCTTATATAAATCTACATAGCGACAACCGTAATAAGTTGTTATTATAAAATCAGCTAAACCATCATTATCATAATCGCCCCAAGCACCGCCTGCGTGAGTTTCCTCGTAAGTAATTCCAATTTCGGAAGCACTTAATTCGCTGTTGTATGTATCAGTGAACTTTCCTGCTTCATTTTTATAGATTGTTGTCCCACGGAATCCAAAAGCAGCATTAGCAGGGTGAGCAAATTGAGGTAATAACAAATCGATATCGCCATCATTATTATAATCATACCAGTCAACACCTGTTCCGTGATTGCTATTATCCTTACCGTCAATAGTGAATTTGTCGATACCTTTGTTGGCTATAATATCCACAAAGACTAAATCGCCTTTGTTTTCCCAAAGTTCGTCTGTTTCTTGATAATAATTTGCAACATACAAATCTAAATCACCATCGTCATCAAAATCAACGAATTGAGAGCCGCGACTTCGGCGTGCAGGTGAAGTTTGGCAAACTCCATTCTTTAGTATAAAGCTATTCGATTTATTATTTAAATAAAAATAATTTGGAAAAGCAACAGGATAAGGAGACCATAATTGAGTAAGAAATAAATCTGGGTAATTATCATTATTCACATCGCCAATAGCAAAGCTTGAAACATCACGGAATCCGGGCAAACCAACAATATTTTTAGTGAAGGTTTTATCACCATTATTCATATAAATTTCCATTGGCTTTTTTCCATCAGAACTATTGTAAATAAATAGAATGTCTAAATTACCATCATTATTCATATCAATAAATGCATTATTTCCTGGTGAACCCGAAAGTCCAGCATTAGTTGTAATATCGCTAAATTTTTGAGGACTATTTAAAAACAATTTTCCGTTTACTAATAAATCAAGATAATCATCATTGTTTATATCTCCCCAAGCAATTGAATTCTGGGCTAAACCTTGTGGTATTCCTTTGGTTACAGTTCTATCTAATAAAAAGGAAATTGCATTTGGATGAGCATATTCAACTGTTAAATCAGCTAAGTAAGCAAATCCTCCAGAAGCCCAAAGCCCTGCTTGTTCAGTTGCATTATAATTTGCTAAGTATTGAAATAGATAATTTCCACCATCAGTAGATTGGCAAAAAGGATTCATCTGTGTTTTGGTAGAGATAAAGAATGTTTTTTGAATATTCTCTATAAAAACTCCAATAAAAAGCTGATCTCCATCAAAATAAACAGGATCTGGAAAGTTAATCGCAATTCTTTGAGGACTTTCAGCTCCTGCAAATTGAAATTCTGACACACCCAAAACACCTTTGCCTGAATATGCAAAAAATTGAGGGATAGAGCTACCTGCTTGATGATCTAATAAATATACTTTGACATTGGAAGATTCTCCGTAAAGGTACACTGCCATTGATTTTATGTAGACTGGAGCTTGGATGTCAAATCTTTGAAATTGATGAGTATACGGAAATCCTGTAGTTGAGGAGACATAGGAAGTTAGATCGTCTTTATCCGAATAATATTTTAACACAATATCTTCTGCAAAAAGTATATTGAAAGAACTAAGTAAAATAATTAAGTAAGCTATATGTTTCATAAAAATTCCATAATATTTTTTCCTAAATTACAAAATAAATATATAATAAATTACAAAAAATCATTAAGTAGTTGGTAATTGCAATATTATGGTAGTTCCTTTCCCAAGAGTACTCGAAATACCTATATCTCCGTTCATTATTTCTACTACTTTTTTGGCAATAGCCATACTAATTCCGATGTTTTGATTTTCAGAAAATTTATCATCATTAACTAATTTGTTTGGCTTGAATATCCATTCAAGGTTTTCTTTACTAATACCAATTCCGCTATCTTTAAATTTAATTAAAATTGACTCAATTCCACCAGCATAATACTTTTCTGTTTCTATACGTACAAAGCCCTTTTTAGTAAAGTTTATTGCATTCTCAAGTATTATTTGAATAACTACTTGGAATAACGCTGGATCTGCATAAAATTTGCTATTTGGATCCATAAAATGAACATCAAAATCTAATTTTTTAATTTTGGCTAACTCAAATAATTCTTCTGAAATAAAATTACTGATTTGGTTCACAAAGATAATTTGCGGATTATTTGAAATTTTCTTTGTTTCAATTTTCGATAAAATTGTCAAATTATCAATGGTTTGATTAAGTTTATTTGCAGCCATTCTAATTTGAGATATATTAGATTTAATTTCTTCTTTTTCTAACTTATTCTCAATAAATTGAAGCGAATTGAAAATTGTACTAATTGGAATTTTCATTGTGTATGAAATACTATAAAGGTTTTGAGATTGCAAAATATTCTTTTGATTTAATTCAATTATTATTTTTTGCATCTCATTTACTTTTTCGCCAATTTGCTCATTGATGCGACTTTGGTGTGCAGTGGCTTTACCTTGCAATACACTAATTCTTTGATATATTGATGTTAATTCTAAAGAATTATTATTTATCTGTTCAATGTATATGTTTGAAATTTGATTTAATTCATTGATTTTTTCATCTCTGATTTGAATTTCATTTAATAATTGAATATTTTTTGATTCAGCAAAATTCAATCTTCGATTAAGTTCAATTATTTGATGACTTTGATTTTCATCAGATAATTGTACAATATTTAAAGAATTTTCTTCTGCCATAGAATTTCCGATAATTATTTAATTTATTTTATTTAATTTGCATAATAATTTAATGCAATTATGAATTACAAATTTAACACAATTATTTCACATATACTAATTTTGACTTTAGTATTTTTTCTATATAGTTGTATAAACCTAAGAGAAGACTATCCCAAAATAAATTATTATGAACTTAAGTCTATTAATCATATTGACTTTGCTTATGATATTGATGGTATTATTCAAATCAGAAATGTTATAGTTCCGCCTTCTATAGATAATGAATTTGTGTTTATCCATCAGAACGATGGTGCAACCAAGAAACTCTATTACAATCGCTGGAACGAAAACTTTGATTTGCAATTACACCGCATTCTGCTCGAGAAATTCAACACTGCAAATGTATTTAATGGTGGAGTGATTTCGCAGAGTTCAATAATTATTCCTAATTATATTTTGGAAGTTGAGCTTTTACAATTGCAAATCTTTGATACACCAGACGAAAATTATATTGATTTCAAAGCTAAAATATCATTGTTGAACTATACTAACAAATCTCTTCAGATGGAATTAACCTTTACAAAAATTTACGAAATTCACAAAACCCGCGAAAATTCAAAAATATCAAATATATTTCCTGTAATAAATGAATTGACAAATGATTTTATCGACCAAATAATTCAAGATGTTGTTCTGGAAGTAAATAAATAATGACTATTAAAATTTTTTAAAATAAATTAAAGGAAATTTATGTCAGATAAAAAATTTGTACCTTATGTATCCGCTGATAGTAATTTAGCCGAATTCACAGTTAAGGCACTTTTTATTGGGTTAATTCTTGCAGTTGTGCTTGGTGCTGCTAATGCTTACTTGGGACTTAAAGCTGGAATGACTATTGCAGCTACTTACCCTGCTGCAGTTATTGGAATGGCTTTGCTAAAAGTAACTCGCGGAACTATCCTTGAAGAAAATTTTGCTCGTACGGTTGGTTCAATCGGTGAATCTATTGCTGCTGGTGCAATCTTTACTCTACCTGCATTTTATATTGCAGGAATTTGGAATCCTTTCCTTACAACAAGCACTTATTTAACCGCAAGTTTAATATTAATTGCTGGCGGTATTTTGGGTATTATGTTTGTTGCCTTACTCAGGCGTGTTATGGTTGATGATGCAGAATTGCCATTTCCCGAATCTACTGCTGCTGCCGAAATCCATAAAGCTGGACGAGCAAGCGGTAGCGTTTCCAAATTCTTGTTTGGTGGTATGATCTTTGGTGGATTAGTTAAATTCTTAATTGAATTTAAATTTTTCCCTGATTTATGGCAAAAATTTATGAAATTTGGTCATCAAGTTGTTACAGGAACAATCTTTGCAGGCGAAGGTGGAATGATGGTTTCGTCTCCTGCAGTCAGCCCTGCTTATATGGGTGTTGGCTACATTATTGGTCCTAAATTATCAGCTTTGAACTTTAGCGGTGGCATTCTTGCTTGGGGTTTATTAGCTCCGATCATCTACTATTTTATGGCTCCTAATCTCGACTTGCAAGCTTGGGCAACATATTTATCTCAAACTAAACATATCGGAATGGACGAAGCAGTAGCAAAAGTTTCTAATCCATTATTCCAAATCACTGAAGTTTGGAAATTTATCGTTCGTCCAATTGCAATTGGCGGTATGTTGGTTGGTGCAGGCTTTACTTTATTTAAAATGAGAAAAAGTCTTGGCGAAGGCATCGTTCGTTCGATTAGTGATGTTCGTAAAGCTGCAACTGGTTCGCACCAAGTAACTGATAGAACTGACAAAGATATTCCATTCTTGTGGATTATGGTTGGTATTGCAAGTGTTGCTGTTGCTACATTTTTAATCACACTCTTCATATTCCAAACTTCATTCCTTGTTGCATTTGTATCGGCAACTGTGATGATTTTCTTGGCATTTTTATTCGCTGCTGTTTCGGGCTATTTGGTTGGTATTATCGGCTCGAGCAATAATCCAATTTCAGGTTTAACTTTAACAGCACTCGTAGTTACTGCATTAATCTTAGTTTTACTTGGAGTTGATGCTGATAGCGGCGGAGTGAAAGCAGTGTTAGGAGTTGCGGCAATCGTATGCGTTTCTGCTGCTGTTGCTGGCGAAATGTTGCAGGACTTAAAAGCCGGACATATTCTGGGCGGAACTCCTTGGAAAATGCAAATTGGCGATATTATGGGTGTTGTTTTGTCTGGTTTAGTAATGTTTATTGTATTAGCATTTTTAAATCAAGGCGATATTGCTCAAGGATTAAAAGATGGCTACGAAGGCGGTTTTGGAAGTAAAAATTTGTCAGCTCCACAGGCAGGATTGATGGCAATGTTATCTCGTGGTATCGTTGAAGGTCAAATGGCTTGGTCATTGATTATCGTGGGAATGTTGATGGGCATTGGATTTATTTTGATGCAAGTTAAAAGCCCAATGCTTGTTAGCGTAGGAATGTATTTACCACTCGAAACAACATTTGCGATTTTCCTTGGTGGCTTGATGAAAGGTTTAGTTGATTTATACAATGCAAATTATAAATACAATCCTGCTCAATTAGCGAGAGTCGAGAATACCGGCGTATTGCTTGCATCGGGATTGATTGCGGGCGAAGCACTGATGGGACTTGTGTTTGCAGGATTACGCGTAGGCGAAATATTCCCACCTGCATTATTCCCAAATGCTCCTTTCTGGATTAGCTTAATCGTATTAGCTGCAATTGGTTGGGTATTAGTACAAATTCCGCTTAAGAATGCGGGCAAACCAGATGAACCTGCTCCTCCAACAGCAGTAATGTAATAGAAAAATCTTAAATTATAAACCTTCCGAATGATTGAAAAACTCTCGGAAGGTTTTTTTTTGTAATGATGTGTTGTAAAGCA
>DYPF01000489.1 GCA_020720105.1 Chloroherpeton thalassium | reverse complement strand
ACTTTGAAACGATAGTGCGTTGAAATCCCGCAACATACGCATATTGTTTTTCGTTAGTTACAAATAAAAAAAATAGATTATGATAAAAAAAATTATTTTATTAGTTATTGCTTTTGCAATTACGACTGTTGGGAATTCTCAAAACTACTGGAATAGTTATTACAAGACAGTTTCAACTTTGACTTTAAGTGATTGTAAAATCACGTTAGAAAAAAAAGATAAACATTAATGATTATCGTCAAAATCCTGACAAAACCAAGTTTTATAGAACTACATTTGGAGTTGGGATAGAAAGAAATGGTGAAAAAAGAATTAGTGTAATTGAAACAGATGTATACACGACTTCAAATTATGATATAGGGATGTTGCCTTGTATGTTATATGATTATGAAAAAAACATAATTTCAATTTTTACTAATTCAAAGGCAACAGATAGAATGTATGGTATGGATGGTTTTATTTATTCAATTAATTTAACCTCAAATACTTGGTCTAAGGAAACTGTTTTTTCTGGTGCAAATTGGGGGTGGTTTTCATTTTTTGGTGGTTCGGATAATGGTAGACCTGAACTTTGGCATTTTTCATTTGCGGGTTATTACGCCTATAAGAGTTATAAGAAAACTAATGGTTATTGGGAAAATGTAAATTATGGTAGTATTAGACCGGAAAATGCCAATGGTCAATATTACTCACACGATAACATTTTGTGGGCTTCTACTTCTGGCGTTGATAAAATGATAATTAATTCAACAAGTTATTATTCTAATAATCAAAGCAATAGTTATAATAATGCGGGTTCAAATGTTACTTGGACGGATATTGTTGCTGCTGGTGCAATTTTGTATAATATTTGGCAGATTGGTGATGCAGTATTGAATGATAACTCAAATTCAACTGCATCCGATATGCTTTTGAAATTAGTGAGTTGTGCAGCACAAAACAAAGTGTCTTCAATTTCAGATAATCCCTTTGTTGCCGCTACAATTTCGGAAAGTGTTGAAAGTGTTTTAGAAAGTAAAAACATAAGTATAACAGATATTGCAAGTTCAACTTTGGAAAATTATGTTATAGAAGATTTAAACAAACGTGGTTATTCAAATATCGCAACAATGCTTGAAACTACTTCGTTTTTAAAATGTTTGACGGGAAAATAAAAAATGTAACTAATCGAGTAGGAAGAGAATAAGCTAATCAGCTTATTCTCAGTCCTCTCCCACC
>DYPF01000151.1 GCA_020720105.1 Chloroherpeton thalassium | reverse complement strand
TGGAGAGGGGGTTTGGGGGTGAGGACGAGGACAGAGCAAGCTCTGCCCCTACAAAAAGGTTTAAAATATATATTAACTTGGTAATACTTCTTGGATTGCTTGCTTAATTCTACGGAAGCTTTCTTCTATATCGTCATCTAAACCAACAGAGAAACGCACTAAGCCAGGCGACATTCCCATTGCTTTTTGCTCTTCTTGTGGAATTTCGCTTGATGTGCTTGAACCGGGCGAACTGAATAAAGTTTTGTAGAAACCTAAACTTACGGCAAAATATCCAACTTTCAATTCTTGCATTCTTTCCATTATCTTCTTGGCATTTTCGGCTGTGCCTGCATCAAATGCAATTATACCACTAAATCCATAAGTAGGGTTCATAAGCGATTTCATCAATTCGTGTTGTGGATGGCTTGGCAATCCAGGATAGAATACACGTAATCCCATTTCTGCAAGATTTTGAGCTACATACATTGCATTACTGCTATGTTGCTTCATTCTGATATGCAAAGTATGAATATTTTTCATAATCATTGAGGCTCGTATTGGGTCTAAAACTGGTCCTAAAAGCATTGCAGCACCATCATTTACACTTTTTAAACTGGAAATAAATGAGTGGTCGCCACACACAGCACCCGCAACAGCATCATTCATTCCATTAATGAATTTTGTTAAACTATAAACAACCACATGAGCCCCTAATTTTTTTGGTGAAATTACCATTGGAGAAAATGTATTATCTACTACTAATGTAATATTATGAGCATCTGCAATTTTCCTTAATTCAGGCAAATCAGCCACTTCCAATAGTGGATTGGATATGCTTTCGCAATAAATAACTTTTGTGTTTTCATTGATTAAACTTTTGATAATTTCTAAATTTGTAATATCTACAAAATGAGTTTTAACACCAAATTGTGGAAAAAAGTTCTTAAGGAAAGCATACGAGCCTCCATAAATAGTTCTGCTGGAAATTATCTCATCGCCTTGCTTAGCGAGTTGCATTAATGCCGAAGAGATTGCTCCCATACCGCTGCCCATAACTTGAGCATCTTCGGTGCCTTCCATTTGAGCAATAGCTTGGCTTAAAAAATGCCCAGTAGGGTTTAGATGCCTTGAGTAAAGGAAGCAACCTTCAATTTCTGAACTAAAGAGTTCAGTCATTTTGTCAGCTGTCATAAATGTAAATGTTGCTCCATCAGAAATTGATGGATTAACTTCGCCAAATTCACCAAAAACTTGATAATCTTGGATTCTTCTTGCTGGATTTTCACTCATAGTATACCTGTTTTTATTTAAATGATAATTATTCTAAATAATTTAGTCTTTTTTTCGATAAATATAATTTTACTTATAAAATTAATTCTTAACTTTATAAAATTGCAAAATAACAAAAATAAAAATATTATTGGAGATAGCTTGGACAATTTAAATTATTTAGATAAAAAAAATGAAAATCACTCATTATGGGATTCAATTCATCCAATCGAGCCCAATCTTGATGATACTGAAGTAGGCAAAATTGAGCACGAAATTGATAAATTAGAAACAGAATTAGATGATTTTCAAGCTCGTATCGACCAAGAAGTAGCCCTTACTGAAAAAATTACCGAAACGATAAAATCTCGTTCATCAAATCCATTGGATATGAATGTATTGAGAGATATTGAATTACAATGGAGAACAACTCATTCAAACGTTGAAAACATTCAAAGAATGATGCAACCGCGAGTTGATAAGATTCAATCGCTAAAGGAAAAGATGATACAAGAACATAAAAATCTTATCCTTCGGCTTAAAAATGAATGTTATGATACTGTTGCAATGAGCATTACGAATATCAACGAGGGTATGGAGCATATCAAGAATGCCCTAAGTAATATTTTTCAGACGCAGAAAACTTTAATTCAAGTTAATAAATTAGAAAGTATAAAGACCTATCAACCAATTGTCCCTAATCCGGTGGATATTATTGATGTTTTTGAAAATGTAATAAATAATTATTTAGAACAATTAAAGGAAAGTATTAGCTGATGGGTGGCTACAGCCGAATATAATGTGAGAAATATCTTGTTTGAATTCTGATTTACTTTAGGATACTGATTGATATTTACCAGATAAATTTCTTAATTTGCTTTGGTGATTAATTATCTCAACATCAATATGAAATAATTTTAGCATCAATTTTTGCTTACGATTTACTATCCAAAGCCTATCATTCATTTTATCCTTAAAAACATAAGGTTCTTGAGTCTTAAGATTCGCAATTCTATTTTTTAACTTATTGATATTAAATTGTATATCTTGAATTTCCGTTCTCAAAGCAATTTCTTCTTTTCTTCTATTTTCATTTTCAGCATCAATATCATCGCTTACAATTGTTTGATAAAACATTCTTAATCGCTGCACATCAAATTGCTTATAAGAATCCTGAATATTATGCCAAAAACGTCTGAATTCGTAAGTATCTCCAGCTAAATCAGGATGTAACTTCTTGGCTAATTGACGATAAAGTTGTGTTACCTCATATTTGATATTGACATTGCAATTTGGAATATATTCGGTATTTGGATTTGGATTATTCTGTTGGCTAAAACTATTTGTAACATTGCTTTTAGAGAAGTTTTGCTTACGATTTGTAAATTCGATTTTAGAGCTTAACTCACGTGCAAGTCTATCCTTTTCCTCGATTTCTTCTTCGATCTCTCCAAAAATCATTTCGTACTCATACATAATTTGGGAATATACAATGTTGGTTATATAATAATATTCATCTAATAAATCCCAGAGGGAATGCTTTTGCTTTAAGAGTGCTTCTCTTAATTCTAAAATTTTCCCATTTGTATATTGACTAAAATTGTTATTGTGCATAGCTTTCAATATTGTTCTTACTTTTGTGAAATACTAAAAAAATACCAAAAAACCAAGTAATTTTGGTATATAAGTATAAGTCCTTAATTTTTATAATATTAACTTTTTATTTTTAGTAAAATTAATAAAAAAAATTGAATTTATTTTGACGAGTTATCCACACAAGTCAATATGATGGCTAATATTAGCCTGTCAGAACTTATTAAAATTAAAAAAGTAGTTTTTCGTTTTTATGACAATCGTTTTTAATAAAAATAATAAAAATAATATGAGTAAACATTACGAAGTTGTAATTATCGGCACAGGACCTGCAGGACTTACTGCCGCAATATATTCCTCACGTGCAAATAGAAAAACAATTGTTTTGGAAGGACCCGAGCCAGGTGGTCAATTAACAGCCACAACAGAAGTAGAGAACTTCCCAGGATTTGATAATGGAGTGCAAGGTCCAGAAATGATGGACATTTTCCGCCGTCAAGCTCAAAGATTCAACACTGAAACCGTTTATGAAATTGCTACTAAAGTAGATTTCACCCAACAACCATTTCAGGTTTGGACTGATGGACCAAATCATTACACTGCAGATGCTGTGATAGTTGCTACCGGAGCAAGAGCAAAAAAATTAAATATTCCTTCAGAAGAAGAATATTATGGTTATGGTATAAGCGGTTGTGCCACTTGCGATGGATTTTTCTACCGTGGCAAAAATGTTATGGTTGTTGGTGGTGGCGACACTGCTATGGAAGATGCATTATATCTTGCTAATTTGGCTGCATCAGTAACAATTATTCACCGCCGTCAAGAATTTCGTGCATCCAAGATAATGGTTGACCGAGCCAAAGAAAATCCAAAAATTTCCTTTATTTTAGATTCAGCAATTGACGTATTTTTGGGCGTATCCAAAATGGGCATCAAGTCCTTAACTGGGGTGAAAATTAAGAATATCCAAACTGGGGACATCACAGAACATAAAATTGATGGCGTATTTTTAGCGATTGGTCACACTCCAAATACCGATGTTTTCAAAGGTATTTTGGATACAGACGAAACAGGATATTTAATTACAAAAGGTAAATCAACATATACCAATATCCCAGGCGTTTTTGCTTGTGGTGATGTTCAAGATCCAATTTATCGTCAGGCTGTAACTGCAGCTGGTAGCGGGTGTGCTGCTTCGATTGATGCTGATAGATGGATGAACGAACATTCTAAATAAAATAAGATAATTTTTGCAATTTTTCTACTTTCTATTTATTAATCTACTTATTTATTAATATGTTCAAGAAAATTATCTTTTTATTATTCAAACTTGGTATTGCCTTTTTACTTGGGTCGGTTCTGATTGTGGCAATTTATACTGTAATCAACCCACCGATCACTCCATTTATCGTTATTCGAACATTTGAATATTTGCTAAATGGCGAGGAAATTCGATTGCAAAAGGATTGGGTAAGTTACGAAGATGTGAATAAACGTTTGATTCGCGGTTTGGTTGGTGCCGAAGATGCTCGGTTTATGCGTCATAGCGGTTTTGACTGGAAGGCTATTGAGTCTGCCCAAAAATATAATGAAAGAATGCAAGGCAAAAAGAAACGCGGTGCCAGCACAATTACAATGCAAACCGCAAAAAATGCTTTTTTGTGGAATGGTCGTAATTATCTTCGCAAAGGTCTCGAGGCATATTTTACAGTTCTAATAGAAGCAATTTGGGGCAAGAAGAGAATTCTGGAAGTTTATGTGAATATAATTGAATGGGGACACGGAATTTATGGAGTACAAGCTGCCTCGCAATTCTACTTCAACAAAGACGCCAAAGATTTAACCGCACGAGAAGCAGCACTGCTTGCTGCGATTGTACCAAATCCAAGGCGATGGAGTGCATCAGCACCAACTCCTTACATAAAAAAACGTGCGAATTGGATTATGGGCAGAATGAACTCAGTTTCAATTCCCAAAGATGATTAGTGTTGAGTGCTGGTACTTACGGTGGTGGTGCTGGACGTCATTGCGAGTACAGATTTATCGGGACGAAGCAATCTAATTCAATTTGAAAATTTGAAAATGTTGTATTGGTTTTTTTGTATGAGACAGCCTCTGATAGAACCTCTTCCTAACCCTCTCACCGAGAGGGAATTTTGTAGGGAACAGGCATGCCTGTTCCCTACGGAAAAGGGGGGAGGCTCTGATAAACATTTACTTCCACCAAATAAATTTGTGGGCTATGATTATTCTCAAACTTTCTTGTTAATTATTTTATTTAGTGTTATGTAATTCTTCTAATTTATCTAATGCTCTTATCATTCTTGTTAGTCCAATTCCACCACCAACTCTTGGAACTTGCGGAAGATCTAAAAAAGAGCCAAGCTCGTATAAAACTCGTG
The DNA here is from genome assembly GCA_020720105.1 of Chloroherpeton thalassium. Taxonomy (GTDB): domain Bacteria; phylum Bacteroidota; class Ignavibacteria; order Kapaibacteriales; family UBA2268; genus GWF2-33-9. The sequence goes on along the minus strand of DYPF01000151.1, from coordinate 1,103 downwards.
CTCGCGAAAAATGTGCATATAAAATTTCTGCATATTTACCATCTGAAATGCTGTGAAATCTGTCTTGCATAATTTGAGGATCGGTTTCTCTTTCGGCACTTCCAATTGTTTCCATTCCAAACATAATAGTATCAACTTTATTAGCTGTAATGCCATTAGAATTACGCTTCATATTCCAAAATGGAGAAGTATATTCGGGAAAATTCTTTAAAAACAAAATATCAGCAATCTCCTTACCGATTTTTTCCTCTGCTTTTGCATCAATATCTTTTTTCTCCAACAATTTGGATAAATCAAGATAATCAATTTCAAAATAATTATTGTTTTCAGTTTTTAAATTATGTTTGGAATTAAATTCAGAATTATGAAGTTCTTTTGGGAATCCCAAATATTCCAATAATTCCATTTCCATCGTAATTAAATCTTTAAAATCGCCTTTAAATTCAAATTCAAACATTGGAAATATCAAATCGTGCCTGCCTGGAATTGGATTTGCTTCCTGTCTGTAAGAAGTAGTAATACAAAAAACACCAGGATAATCTGGATTAGCAAGAAGTTCGTATTCTAAATCCATTTGACCTGTTTGTCTAAGTGGCCATACTATTCCAGAATATTGAAAAGACGCAATGGTTGATGGGTCTTCGCAAGCCGCTAAAATACTCAATCTTGGTTGAGTTGCAGCTTCGATAAAACCTCTTTCCTCAAAAAAGTTTCTGAGTTTTTTTAGAGTTGCAGAATATTTGCGAGTGTTGATAATTGGTTGTGCATACATAATTATACCTGTATTTTAATTTGTACAAAAAAAAAGCCCTATAGGGCTTGATAAAAATTACTTTCTAAAAAATATAAAAAAAAAGCCCAAATAATTGGGCTTTTTTTTAAAAATAATAAATTTAAAAATATATCAGTCTTCTTGATTTTCAATTTCATAGCTATTTTGCGTTTGTGAAGTTTTCTCATTTGGATAAATTTAAATTCAGCAAAATTATGAAAGTCCAAGTTAATGACAATAAGAAAATTGAGGAAATTTTAAAAAGTTTTCCACAATTTGAAAAATAATATTACAAATTAGTTCAGATTAGTTTAGTGTTATTGAGTGGCTG
>DYPF01000488.1 GCA_020720105.1 Chloroherpeton thalassium | reverse complement strand
ATTAAAAAATAACTAATAACTCGAATAGTACTTTAAAAACACAAAATATTTATGAAAAAACACACATTCTTAAAAAAGCAACTATTAATAATATTACTAGTAGTAACCCAACTTGCAAATGCACAATGTTGGCAAAAAATTAGTGCCCGAGCTTCCCATACACTGGCAATCAAAACCGATGGTTCACTTTGGGCTTGGGGTTATAATAGTCAAGGACAATTAGGAGATGGAACTTATATCAATAAGAGCTTTCCAATCCAAATTGGTATTGAAACAAACTGGATCGAAATTAGTACTGGAGGTAGTAATTCTTATGCAATTAAGAATGACGGCACACTTTGGGCTTGGGGTGCTGGTATAGCTACAAACCCTGTAGAATTTAATAGTGCAACAAATTGGAGAAGCATTAGTGTATCTTATACTCACATATTAGCAACAAAAAATGACGGAACACTATGGGCTTGGGGTGATAATAATTATGGTGCATTAGGAAACGGTACGGTTACACCAAATTCTAACCCGACTCAAATAGGTTTAGCAACTAACTGGAGTAATATTAGTGCAGGATTTTATTACTCATTAGTAACTAAAACAGACGGAACATTATGGGCATTTGGATATAATGGAGATGGACAATTGGGAGATAACACTAATTTGAATAGACTCAATCCAACTCAAATCGGCACAGCTATTAATTGGGATAAAATAGAAGCTGAATACAGACATAGTGTAGGAATAAAAACTGACGGTACGCTCTGGACTTGGGGTTATAATGGTTATGGAAACTTAGGAGATGGAACAAATGTAATTAAAAAGACACCAATTAAAATTGGTATTGCTACAAACTGGAATAATGTAGATTCTGGAGAATATCACACAATAGCTACCAAAATTGATGGCACTATTTGGAGTTGGGGTTATAATGGTGACGGGCAATTAGGTGACGGAACCATTATCAATAAAAACATACCTACTCAAATTGGTGCAGCCAACATTTGGAATAAAATATCGGCTTGGGGCAATCATTCTATGTCTATTAAAACAGATGGTTCCCTATGGGCTTGGGGCTTAAATGGTTTTAATCAATTAGGAGATGGCACAACAACTACTAGAACTACTCCAACAGCAATAAGTTGTCCAACAACATTAAGCATTGTTGATAACGAAAAACAAATCTTTTCTATCTACCCAAACCCTACAAATAACGAACTATTTGTAAAAA
>DYPF01000487.1 GCA_020720105.1 Chloroherpeton thalassium | reverse complement strand
CCTTTAACACCACAAGTTTTTAATGCTTATTTTCAGCAACAAGGCTTTGATACGATTCAACCAGAAGTAAAATTTATTAAAGCTCAATATTTTAATAATAATAGCAAAATTACAGATAATCAGACTTTTATTTCCACAAAACAACCTAATGTAATTACAACGAGTCTTTACCAAAACATCATCTCAGGTGCTGGAACTGGTAATGTTGGTAGTAGAAAAAAAGGCGGAACAGGAAACCACATTGGAAAATACGATACTGCTACAACCAATGAAAATTTTAATACCTACCTCAATACATCCATCACCCATTCGCCTAACAAAATCAATATTGCAGTGTTAATAGTAGATGAAAAAGGGAATATAGCTTTATCGCTTTCTAGCGAGATTGCAAATATTTATAATCATGCCGGGAATAGGGGAAATACAGGATTATTCAAAAATTCTTTTGTTCACAATTCGGGGTTTCAAGAATTGTATGATGGTAATTCTGATATTATAGAAACCCTAAAACTCAATCAATATACAGATTATATAGCAATTGGAAAAGTTAAATATTCAGTGAGAAAAGGAACATTGGTTAACGAGACATTTGTTTGTACAGCTTCCCTTAATATAAGTATTATTTCTGTACATCAAAAAACGTTGATTAAAAATTTCACTCTTTTAGAAAACGCAAATGATATAACAGAATCTCTTGCATTGGAAGCAGCTAATACAAAACTATTATCAAAATATTCTAACAAACACATCTCACTTAAATCTAATTAAAACATGAAAAATCTAATTTTATTCATCTGTATTTCTTTTTTCTACAATTTTACTTTTAGTCAAAGTACTTTTGATATTTCATTGAACGAAGTTAGTACAGACATTGCAGGTAAATTATACCAAAAAAGTAAAAAGAAAATTGTAGTGCTATATATTACTGATATCGGCAAAGCACAGACCAACATCGGAAAGTATATGGCAGATGTTGTTTCTGTCAATATAGTAAATGACACCCTAAACTTTGAAGTTTTTGATAGGGAAAATTTATCCGGTATCGTCGAAGCAAAGAAACTGATGGCAGATGGTTATATTGATGCAAATAGTGCAAAAGAATTAGGTAGAATTTTAGAAGTTGATGCCATTATCATCGGTAATTATACGGTTTTAAGTACAACCTTAAAGATTACCTTAAAAGCATTAGATGTAAACAGCGGTTTTGTGATAGCTGCCACAATGA
>DYPF01000486.1 GCA_020720105.1 Chloroherpeton thalassium | reverse complement strand
ATAAAGAATCGTAATTGCTACAATGCAAGTATCCAGTAAAAACACCCTTGCCATAGTTAAAAACCAATTAGTCCCCTAAAGTAATTTAATCAAGAGCCAGGATTTTTTTATTCATTTTAATTGGTTTATAACTCAATGGATGCCGTATCTTAAAGCCATTTTACTTTTTAGCTTCCTAAATTTCTTTAAGTTCCTCTCTATTGATGTTTACATCTAAATAATAGCCTGCTGGCTTGTATTTCCTGACAAGTATGTAAGTTTGCAATGTGTCATCTTATTTTAGACCTTCATTTCCAATCAAATAGTTTAATTATTTTTCCAAGTTTGGGATTATTGAAAGATCAATTTTAAAGTTAATCGTTTGGTATACATTATCATTTTCCGTACAATGCATTGGAGGATAAATAATATTTAATGGCTCATTATTTGTACTAAAGAAATTAAGGTAAAATCATTTAAATTACTTCAATAAGGGCATTCTGTGGTTTGTCTAAATTTTTTCCAAAAAGTGTTCATCGATTTCCGAATTGCTTTAAAGCCCAAACGTTTGTGCATTTGTATTAAATGAAAGTGTAATATTTTACCCCAATTACTATTTGAATTATTCGTAAAAAAAGTTTTCCACTGCAGTAAAAATGTTCTATCGGCCTTCTTATTTTGCAATATGCTAGTTAATCTATATTTTGAATTGATTGAATAACTATATACAAGTGTTTTTATGTGTTGAATAGTGCCAAAATTGTAAATGTTTCCAGCCTCGCTGTTTTCTCGGCAATAAACCATATCGAGCACAGGATTGTTGTTATCTTGCATTTGATTAATATCTGTTTTATAGTGTAATCTAAAAGTCGTTGAAAGAATTGAAACAGTTACCAAGGTACACCTCTGCTCTGCAAGGCTATTGATTTTAAATTTTATATAAATTTGTAGTTTGCCAAATATCATAGCAATTTAGAATATCCGCTTAAACTTATTCTTCGATTTATTATTGTTTACAGAGATTAACATAATTATGAATGACAATCATGGTTTTGTCCTTGTGAATCATGTAAAGTTTAATTATAAGTTCCTGTTCGTAGGCAGTTTGAGAGCCAACGATAATGATAAGGATGTTGCATTTTTCAATCATAAAGGATTGCAAGAATTGTTCCGTTAGCTAAAAGTTAAAGTTTAAAGTAAATACGTTTCTATCTTGATTCAAAACACCGAAGCATTTCCCCAAGTCTT
>DYPF01000485.1 GCA_020720105.1 Chloroherpeton thalassium | reverse complement strand
AGAGCAAAAGTTGATATCAATACAAGTAGTGCAACGAGGTATTTTATCACTACAAAATATGCAACTGGCTAGACTACCAGTATTTTTTACTAAATATCCAGGCTAACACTCTGTGCAACTGTTCAAATTATCGCATTTTGTACATTTTGAAATTACTGTCGAACACAAATAACACTAACTACTTGTTTTAATGCCTGATGTATATATTTCAAGTACATAATAACTAACATCACAAATAGAGCAGAAATTACTGTCTACACATGTTGTACAATTAAGTATACGCACATTACATTTAACACAATTTTGAGAAGTTAAACTTGCTGCTAATAAAACATAGTTTGCTGAGCAGATTGTACAATAAGATGAGTTGAGACAATCATTTTATTGGCACCCAGTAATAACTGCTGAGCAATTTAGCTTACATGATTAAAGAGAAGGCGTACGATTATTCCAAAGTCCTAGTGCAGCTGATGATATTGGAATAATTACTTGAATATAATTTGCATCACATACACAACTAGTTCCACTGAGATGAGAGTTTGAATTTGTTTTACATTTTATACAAATAAAGCGATTTATAATTTGACATTTTTAACATATCAATTGGGCACAACTTGGACAACGTTTTGAATCAGTCCATCCAGTAAATATGGGTAAAGGGCAAGTTGTTATGGTGTAGCAATTATTGTCAATTAAATCTAAATGAGTAAATCCTTCGCCACATTATAAGGAGTTTTCAAAGCAGAATATATTTCCCCATTGATAATTTGGATTTACTTTAATTTCTCGATAAAACAAATAGTTTCCTGCGGATGTCGACATCAATATGTATTAAAAGCTGTATTGTCCCATAAAATTAAAATTATTGAATCCTATGATGCATTTAGAATTGAAGCTAGGACCATAGGCTTGGCATGCACCAATTACATCATAAATTTGATAGATTTGATTAATTTGATAAGAATTGAGTAAAAAATCAATGTTCCATCCTTGAGATTGTCCAGCTGCTACTGCTGATGGATTTAACAATAATACGATTCCTGCAAAACCTTAAAGTTTATTTTAATTTGCAAGAACTATTTGAACGTTTAGATTAGGATTTGCTAATGTTGGGATAATTTAGAAAGATATTAGTTTATTTCCTGCATTTGCTGGAACTAATATCTTCCAATATGAAACAAAAGGAATCATTGTAAGTCCAGCAGTTCCTCCTGTAAAAATGGTAGTTT
>DYPF01000484.1 GCA_020720105.1 Chloroherpeton thalassium | reverse complement strand
TCTGATCGCCATATTGAAAGTCAACTCTTCTTTCTCCATTATTGCAAAAGTGGTGGTATAATGTCTTCACAGGAGGATTTAACTAAGGAGCTTCTTTTAATTCAACACAAGTAGGTGGAGATGATTATCGTCATTATTAATCAGGTGACTATGTTTAAATCAGCTTCTATGTGTTGAAAATTGCTCAACTAAACATCATTTCTCAACTGGTGGTATTTTATGGAGTTATGCAAAAATTGCATGTTGCTCAACTCTTCATTTTCATCATACTTTATCAAATTGGTTGGACATTAAACTTCCATCTTTGTGTTCAAGTAAGTTTACATTCTCCAGATGGGCAGCAAAGAATATTTGATGACTATCAAATTGCCTACACATATCTATTCTCCTCAGTCTTTGGATTCATTCTTTGCTTAATTTTGAAAAAACCACCAACATTCGATTAAACAATTAACTAAAAGCTCAATCAGTGAGATAATTTCGTTGATTGGTACTTTCTTCATCTTTATTGGATTTGCAGCTTCTACTGCTTTCTATCCAATCAAATCTCCTGAAAGAAGATACATTTGGTCTGAAGCCTTCCAAAGCATATTATTTGCTTTATCTTCATCTGTATTATGCACAGCTGCATTTTCAATTTTATTTAGAGGAAAAATAGGTGGCCAATAAATAACATTTAGTATAATTGGAGGAGCCATTTTAGCAGGCCCAGTGGCAGGTACCTTAGACAACATCGGTTCTTTCATGGTATTTGGATTAGTATCCGCTTTAATCAACGTGATTTATTACACAAAAATATACCCAAAAGTAAACCGTTCAGTTTTCTTTGATGTAAATGGAATAATTTACATCTTAATCATTTCGTTATTTGCAACTCTTTTTGTTGCTCCAATTGTTATCCGAGGAATGTACACCAAAGATGTCAGTTCTGTCCCATTAAACAACGTTCAAATTGATTCCGCTGACATTTCAGGATACGTTATAGGCTATGTTGGTATTTCAGTGGGTATTGCCTTAGTGGCAGGAGCTATTACAGGAGGAATCTTGAAGTGCCTTGAAAAAGGATTGTAAAACTAATTTGATGACAGACTTATATTTGATAAACATGCAGGTCTTAATGACTAAAACCACAGTGAAAGCAGAGTCCACCAAGAAAATGCTCACTCTGCTACAAATTTAAATCAGATGTGAAAATAGTTTGATACTTTGGACAATTGATTGAATCTATAA